>JBIOEK010000674.1:0-1509 GCA_044445925.1 Hyphomicrobiales bacterium | reverse complement strand
GCGGGGATTAGATATGGAGGAGACGCAGCGCCTCACCTTGCAGGAAGGGTTGAGCCTCGCTCGCCAAGCCTGCCTTGCCGCGGGCGCGAGCTTGTCCATGGCGGTATCGCTTGCCGAGGCAACGGTTTCCGCCGAGGCCTGCGGACAGTCCTCGGTCGGCTTTCGGCACCTGCTCGACTATCTCGGGAGCCTCGTCGAAGGTCGCATCGACGGGACAGCCGAGCCGGTCATTTCGTCTCCGGCTTCCGCACTGGTGCAGGTGGACGCGCGTGGCGGCATCGCGCAGCTCGGTTTCGATCGGGCCTTCGGCGAGCTGTGCCGACGGACGCTCGACCACGGCATCGCAGCCTTGGCGCAGAAAAACAGCTACTCGACGGGGGAGCTCGGCTATTATGTCCGCCGCCTTGCCGAAGCCGGTCTGCTGGCTGTCGCCATGTCGAATGGGCCTCCCCTGATGGCCCCTCCGGGCGTGAAGCGGGCCGTCTACAGCACCAACCCGCTCGCCTTCGCGGCTCCAACGGCCGCAGGTCCGTCGGTCTTGCTCGATCAAGCCTCCAGCGCAACGGCTTTCGTCAATGTCCGCGACGCCGCCGAGCGAGGCACGCAGCTGCCGGACGGCTGGGCCGTCGACGCCGACGGCGAGCCGACGGTCGATCCCGCGCGGGCTCTGCGAGGACACCTGCTCACCTTCGGCGGCCAGAGAGGCGCCAACATCGCTCTGATGATCGAGATCATGGCGGCTGGCCTCACAGGCGCGAATTGGTCCATCGATGCGCCTGCTTTCCAGGCCGGCGACCGCTCGCCCGGAGCGGGGCTGCTGGTGATCGTGGTCGCGCCGCAATTGCTCGATCCGGAATTCGGGGCGCGGCTGCAGCAGCATATGCGGCGTCTTGCCGAGCACGGCGTGCACATTCCCGGTCGGAGCAAGGCAGAGCGTGAGAGCCTCGCGGCTTCGCTTGGGTTCTCCTTGCCGGCCCGCCTGGTGCGGCAGATCGAGGCGTTCGGCTCGGGGCAGGAACGAGGACAAGGCAGGTAGATAAGGGAGGTGGCATGCGGGTATCCGTCACCAAGGCCAAAGGGCAACTGACCGAGCTCGTGCGCCGCGCCGAGGCCGGCGACGAGGTCGTCCTGACCCGTCATGGCTATGCGGCCGTGCGTCTGGTTCCAGTCAGGGCGGCACCGGACAGAAAGTCTCGTCGGGCGCAGCTCGAGGCGGCGCGAGCCTCCGGCTCCTCCAAGGCGAATGCCGGACCGAGCGCCGCGCGCAGCCAGGATTTCCTCTATGGGACCGATGTCGAGGGGGTTCTTTGAGGAAGCGGACGTACTCGCGGATATAATCACACGCTTGCTACCCACTGACGAACGGCTGGAGTCGACCGAGGCTGTGTAAAAACTCGGAGCCGAAACGAGAGAGGAGGATATCCTTCTCTTTATTGGCAACAGTGAGCTCTCGTCAGCATCCAAACGCCGACTTCGAGCGCCTCCCGAATACCGACTGGAGAACATTAT
>JBIOEK010000673.1:0-1512 GCA_044445925.1 Hyphomicrobiales bacterium | reverse complement strand
GTTCCTGACCGGTCGCCTGGCAAGGGCGCGGCTCGAGAAAGTGCTGTCCGAGCTCGAGCCCCCTCCCTTCGCCTGGACGATCGCCGATATGGGCGTGAAGGTCGCGGCGCTGATGACCGAGGCGATCATAACGCGACGGCTCGATCGCAACCTGGCTCTTTGCGCCAGCCGCGTCGTCGTGCCCGGGCGCTGCCGCGCCGATCTTACCCGTTTGGCAGGCGAATTTGGGCTTCCCTTCGAGAGGGGACCGGACGAAATTCGCGACATACCCGATTGGCTCGGCCGCAAGAAGAGGGCTCCCCTGCTGCGCGACAAATCCGTGCGGATCTTTGCCGAGATCGTGGAAGCCCCCATGCTCCGCGTCGAGGAGATCCTGGCGCGCGCCATGGAGATGCGTGCGTCGGGCGCCGATGTGATCGATCTCGGTTGCCTGCCGGACACCCCCTTTCCGCGATTGGCGGAGACGGTGAGGGCGCTCAAGGACGCGGGCTTGCAGGTCAGCGTCGATTCGGCCGATGGGAACGAGCTGCGCGCCGGCGCGCTGGCCGGCGCCGATTTCCTCCTGAGCTTGACCGAGGAGACGCTCGATCTCGTCGCGGGCACGAGCGCGACCCCTGTGCTGATTGCAAGCCGCCATGGCGATCTCGACGCGCTGGTGCGGGCAGCCGCGCTCGCCGAGCGACGCAAGCTAGCTGTCATCCTTGACCCGATCCTCGACCCCATCCATTTCGGCTTCGTTCCCTCGCTGCTGCGCTATGCGGAGCTGCGGCGGCGGCTGCCGGCGGCCGAGATCATGATGGGCACCGGCAACCTTACGGAATTGACCGAAGCGGATTCATGCGGCGTGACCGCTATGCTGATGGGGATCTGCTCGGAGCTTGCGATCGGCAATGTCCTCGTCGTGCAGGTGAGCCCCCATACGCGCCGCACCATCGCGGAGCATGCCGCCGCCGCCCGGCTGATGCACGCGGCACGCAGCGATGGCGGGCTCCCGAAAGGCTATGGCGCCGGGCTGGTGCAGCTCCACGACCTTAGGCCTTTTGCCAGCACGCCCGAGGAAATCGATGCGCTCGCAAGGAGCGTGCGCGACAAGAATTTCCGAATCGAGACCGCGGTGGATGGCATCCATGTCTATAACCGCGACGGCCATTGGGTGGAGAGCGAGGCGCTGTCGCTGTTCCCGAAGCTCGACGTGGCGGGTGACGCAGCCCATGCATTCTATCTTGGAGCCGAGCTGATGAATGCCGAGATCGCCTGGCGCCTCGGCAAGCGCTATGCGCAGGATGCGCCGCTCGATTGGGGCTGCGGTGCGGATCGACAGGCCGAGAATCTGACGCGTCAGGCGCAGGCAGGGCACACCCTGCGCCCCAAGCGCCAAGGCCTTGAACCGAGGGCTCGACGTGCCGATGATACGTGAGGTCGTCGTCACGACGGTGAATGCCGCCGGGGAGGCGCATCTCGCTCCCTTCGGGCTGATCGCCGCGGGCACGCAATGGGTCATCGCGCCGTTCC
>JBIOEK010000672.1:0-1519 GCA_044445925.1 Hyphomicrobiales bacterium | reverse complement strand
GCCACTCCTCGGGGCGGCGCAGCTCGCCGTTGCGGCCAAGAGCGGCGACGCCGGGGAGGTGCTGGCACGAGTGGAGCTGCCGGCCTTGCGGACCCAGCTCACGCGACAGATCGTGCGAGCCTATCTGGCGCAGACGGGCCGCGCACCGAAAGGAGCCTTCGAGCGCAATATCGCCATCAATCTGGGCACCTCGATCGCCGAGCCCTACGTGGCCGAGATCCTCACGCCCGAAAATCTCGCCTCGCTGCTGCGCAACGGGCGCATCCCGGGCGCGACGGCGCGGCCGACCCTGCTATCGGGCGAGAAGCTCCCGAATTTCTCGGAGCTCTTGGACAGAGGCCTGTGGGCAACCTTCCTGCGCTCGCATTTCGACGGTTGGACGAACTATCTCGTCAGCCTTCCGGCCAACGAGGTCACCGAGGCCTTCGCCGTGCATCTCCATCTCGTCGGCGGCACCTGGCAACTCTCCGGCATCGATCTGCCGAAGAGCCTCGTCGAGCGCGTGGTCCAGGAGGTCGTCCAGAAGAACAAATCGAGCTGACCTATGGGCAGTTTCCACATCATTCGCGACCGCCTGGAGGCGCGGGCCATAGCGCTCGGAGCGTCTGTTCAGGCAAGCTCCTGATAGGCGCCACGCGGCTTGCGCATGGACTCCATGCCGTGGAACTCGACGAATTTGGTGGTCGAGGCCCAGACATAGTCGCCATAGAGAAAGGGCATAAACCCTGCGCCGCCGAACTCGGGGAGCGGGGCGATCTCCGCATCGACCCTTGCCTCGTAGAAGAAGGGGATCGAGTAGCGTTCGCGCCCGCTTCCGATCACGCGGTGCTCGGTCGCCTTGACGCGGCCCCCTGTCCAGCGCTCGAGGAGCTTCCCGAAATTGACGGCAAGGCTGCCCTCGGTCGGTGGGACGTCGACCCAAGCTCCGCCGAGCCTTTGCGCCTGCAGGCCGTCGACGCCGTCTTGCGCCAAAAGCGTCACGAACCCGGAATCCACATGGGCCCGCCCGACGACGTGAAACCGCTCGCCCTTATGCGTCACCCATAGCTCTTCATCCGGGATGCCCGCCAGGGATTGCGGGGTTCGCACCGGATAATGGAGCAGGCGCAAGGTCGAGATTCCGCCCTTGAAGGCGGCATCGAACACGTCCTCCTTCAGCCCGAGGCCGCGTGCGATCGAGCCCATCACGGCCCGAGCCGTCCTTTCCATCCCCCGATAATAGTCCCCCGCCGCGGCGCGCCAGCCTGGAAGGACCTGCTCATCGGGGAGCGGCGTCGCTTCGAGGAGCGGATCGCCCTGGACGAGCACCGAAGACCCGTAAGCGAGATCCGGCCCCATATCGATCCCCTCCTTGTAGGAGGCCGCGCCATCTTGCGCCGGGAACCAGCCGCGATAGACATTCGGCCGGCCCGGAGCGAATTTCTGACGCAGCAACTTGGCGATCTCGGGCTTCGGCAGCGAAAAGATGCGCAAAAGCTCTGCTCTTCGGCGCTGATCGATCGCAATTTCCTTCGGCAGT
>JBIOEK010000671.1:0-1524 GCA_044445925.1 Hyphomicrobiales bacterium | reverse complement strand
CGACAACACCTATCTGGGGCTGATCCTGGCGCATGCGACGCTCAACCTGCCGCTCTCGCTCTGGCTGATGACGGTGTTCGTGCGCGAGATCCCGGTCGAGCTCGAGGAGGCTGCCCGGCTCGACGGCTGCTCGACGCCTGCGCTCATCTGGCGCGTCGTCCTGCCGCTGGTGCGGCCGGGCCTCACGGCCACGGGAATTCTAGCCTTCATCTTCAGCTGGAACGAGTTCGCCGTGGCGCTCAACCTGACGCAGAAGGCGACCGCGACCGTGCCGGTGGCGATCGCCAAATATGCCCAGGAATTCGACATCAAATATACCGAGATGGCGGCCGGCGCCATTCTCTCGGCGATCCCGGCGATCATGCTGTTGCTTCTCTTCCAGCGCCACATCGTCAAGGGACTGACGGCGGGCGCCTTGAAATAGGAAGTTGCGAGATGAAGGTGGATTTGCCTTGGCCGAAGGAGGGCAAGGCGCATTCACGGTGGCTGTGCCTCACTCGCCGTAGGGAACCCATATGTTCTTGACCTGCGTCGCGCGGCGGAGGAATTCGCGGCCCTGACAGGACGCGTCGCCCCAACGGCGCTGAACGCCATGGTTTGCCCAGACCGTCTTCAAATTGCCGATCGATGCCTTCTCGACCATGGCGCTGCCGGCCTTTGTGCCGAAATACCAGAGCGCGGCGACATCGTCGTGCTCGGCCAGCACCTTGGCCAGCGCCTCGCTATCGCCGGTGACGATATTGACGACGCCGGCCGGCACGTCGCTGGTGTCGAGGATCTGATAGAAATCCGTCGCCGCGAGCGGATGGCTCTGCGAGGGAATGGCGACGACGCAATTGCCCATCGCGATCGCAGGCATCACCAGCGAGACGAAGCCGAGGAGCGGCGCCTTGTCCGGCGCCACGATGCCCAGCGTGCCGAAGGGTTCGTTCATCGCCAGCGTCACATGGCGCGTCTTCGTCGCATGCACGGCGCCATCGAACTTGTCGGCCTGGGCCGCATAGTAGAAGGCACGCCTTATCGCGAGCCCGACCTCTGCGGCCGCGGCCTCTGCGGGCGCGCCCGTGAGGGCTGCGAGCCGCGCTTCGAACTCCGTGGCCCGCGCGCTGAGGTTTTCGGCGACGAAATAGAGAATCTGCGCGCGGTTATGCGCGGTAGCGCCGCCCCAGGATGCGGCCTTGCCCGCCGCCTCGACGGCGTTGCGGATGTCCTTGCGGTTGCCGAGCCCAGCCTGGCCGACGGCATGGCCGGCCTTGTTCAGCACCGAATAGGAATATCCGGAATCGGGCCGCATTTGCCTGCCGCCGATATAGAGCTTGGCGGTACGGTCGATCGTCGGCAGGCCGCTGATCTCGTGCGGCCCATCGAAAGCCGGGAGGGCGGAGAGCTTGGCCGGCGCGGCTTCCGCGACCTTGCCTTGCTTGGCGAGCGGCGTCAGATATTCGGCGAGCCCCTCGCGCCCGCCCTCGCGGCCGAAACCGCTCTCGCGATATCCGCCGAAGCCCGCCGCCGCATCGAAGAGGT
>JBIOEK010000670.1:0-1525 GCA_044445925.1 Hyphomicrobiales bacterium | reverse complement strand
CTTCATGGAGGTTGGCCAGTGCGAAATGGAGCTGGGAGCGTTGAACTTCGGAGAGATCGCGGCGGTCGAGCAGCGATTTCGCCTTGTCGAGAAGGTCGCTGCCGCCGGCGGAGTCGGTCGCGACGATGGAGAACACGGCCGGGACCAGCTCCGGATCGATTTCGAGCGCTTTGCGAAAAGCGGCTTGCGCACCGGTCAAGTCGCCGGTCACCTGCAGGGCAATCCCGAGGTTCAAATGCGTCTGCGCGGCGTCCGGCTGAAATTCGACGCCCTTCTGCGCCGCTTTCTCGGCCTCTTCGTGTCGCGACAGCTCTTCGAGGGCCAGGGAAAGGCTGCTCCAGGCGATGCCGTTTTGCGGTTCGCGCGCGACGACCTCGCGCAGCCTCGTCTCCGCCTCGTCGGCCTTGCCAAGGTTGATCAGAACCCCGGCCAGATTGATCGCCGCCGGCGTGTAGGTCGGCTGCGTGGCAAGGACTTGCCGGAAGGCCTCCTCCGCCTTCTCGTGAAGCGCCTCCCGCTCGAACAGCACCCCAAGGTGAAAGATCGCCATCAGGTGATGGGGATCGAGCTTGATCGCATGCTCAAGGAAGGGCCTCGCCTCCTCGATCTTTCCGGCGGAGAGGAGTCCGCTCGCCAGCGCGTCATGGGCACGCGCGTCGGTCGGCGCGACCTCGACGGCCTGGCGCGCATGAGCGACAGCCTCGTCATGCGCGCCGGACGCGCTGAGGGCTGCAGCCGCCTCCATGTAACCGGCGGGGTGCACCGGACCGGCGTCGATGGCGCGCCGGGCCATCGCCAGCGCGTCCTCGATCCGATCCCGCGAGCGAAGAATGGCCGATGCTGCGGCGAGCGACTCGACATCTCGCTCATCGCGCGAGAGCGCCTGCGAGACCGCGGCGAACGCCTCATCGAGCCTGCCGGATTGGCAGAGCACCATCGCCAGGGCGCGCCATGTAGCCACCGTTCGCCGACCCGCCGGTATCGCCTCGATGAGAGCGATCGCCTCGTCCAGCGCGCCGACCTCGGCCTTGACCAAAGCGAGGTTGGTCCTGGCGCCGGCGTAGTCGGGCTTGAGCGCGATCGCCTGCCCATAATGGTCCAGAGCCTTGAGGTCCTTCGACTTCCGCCAGAGGACGTTGGCGAGGTTGTTGTGGGCTTCGGCGAAGCTCGCGTCGAGCTGGATGGCACGGCGATACGCCTGCGCCGCTTCGACATCGTGCCGGCGCGCCGCGAGGATATCGGCGATGGTCTTGTGCGCGAGCGGTGCTTGCGGGCCCTTCGTCAGCGGCCGAAGTGCCGCGAAGGCTTCCACGAGCCTGCCGGCGGCAGCGGCGCTCCGCGCCGCCTCGATCTCCGCCGGCTCATCGCGGCTCGTTTCCACTATCGCAGTCACAAATCTCGCCCTTGAAATGCGGGCCGTGCGTGGTTCGAGGCTCGGGCTTCGCCCGAGCACCTCACCATGAGGGCGGAGGCGTTTGTGGGGAACGAACTCCCATACCGTGACGCCAACTCCTCGCCCTCATGG
>JBIOEK010000669.1:0-1533 GCA_044445925.1 Hyphomicrobiales bacterium | reverse complement strand
CGGCGCCGACCCATTCGCCGTAGATGTTGCGTTTGGTCAGGTAATTGTCGGAGGCCCTGCGAGCTTGCTCGAGGTAGTCAGCCGGTAACGCGGGATTATCGAAGGTGGAGGCGTGAAGGTAGACCCGATCCTCCGTAGACGGCGTAAAGCGTTGCTTGAGCCAGTGCTGTGGACTGGCCGGGTTGGTGGCCGCGGTGATCTGGTGATACGGAATTCCGGGCCAGGATAGGCGGCCCTTGACCATCGCCCAGTCCTCCTCTGAGCACTCCGCGGCTTCGTCGATGAACGCCCAGCCGAGCTCGACTGACCCGACTTTGGAGGGCTGCCCCGTTATCGGGTCGCGATCAAGGCCGAAGAGCCAGATGCGTGAGCCGTTGTGCAGCTGGTACCAGCGCTCCGTCAGATTGTGCTGAGCGATAGCCGGGCGCGGTACGACATCCTGCAGCAAGGTGCGTTCAGTCGAGGCGGCGAGGCTCGCTGCCGTCTTGCGGAAAATACCGATCGGGATGCAGGGGAACTCTCGAGCGAGGTAGAAAGCCTTCTCACAGCCGATGCGGCTCTTGCCCGCCCGGTAGGCCCCCGAATAGAGGACCTCGGGGGCCTGCGAGTCGAAGAAGGCCCGCTGCTGCTCGTTGACGAAGCGCGGACCGAGCTCCGCTCGGAGGGCCTCCAGAGTCGCCCGAGGCAGGCCACGGAGCCGCTCGCGTGCCGGGACGCTCACTCTTTCTCCTCGGCGAGCGCCTCATCGAGGAGCCGCCTCAGCGCAGCCTTCTCGTGGTCGTCGAAGCCGGCGAAGACCTGCGTCTGTATCGGCCCACCGGCCGCCCCGGTCAGCTCGAGGCGGGCGTTGTCTCGATAGA
Organism: Hyphomicrobiales bacterium; assembly: GCA_044445925.1. Lineage (GTDB taxonomy): Bacteria > Pseudomonadota > Alphaproteobacteria > Rhizobiales > Beijerinckiaceae > GAS188. The sequence continues at coordinate 673 of JBIOEK010000669.1, read as the reverse complement.
CGGCTGGCTTGCGGCCCTTGAGGAGAAACATGAGCAAGACGTCGCTGGTGCTCATCGCCCGGCGGCGAGCCTCGGCCTCGAGCGCCTCGGTGGCATCCTCATCGGCCTGGTCCCAGGCCTGCGCGAACCGTTGGTTGTGTCCGCGCTCGCGGTACGCCTGGGTGCGACTGATCCCCGCGGCATGGCAGGCGACGCGCACGATGCCGGTGCCTGCGAAGGTCGAAAGGAAAGTCGGGCGCCAGTCGCGCCGCCTTTTGGGTGTCACCTCTGTCACCTTCGCACCGCCTTCCGGCCGAGAACGGCGGCGTCAACATCGCTACATCGTGCCGATCGGCACCTCGGCATCCCGCCGCTACCGCCCACATTGGACGGACCCCGGAGGAGACCAAAGTGAGCGCCAAGCCGACCCGCACCGCCATCGGCGCACTGGTGCGTCAAGGCACCACCCCCGACGAGCACGCAGTGCTCGCGTCCGCGCAAGTCGAAGGAACGGTGGAGGCGAACTGGCAGCAATGGTCGCCGTTGTTGCAATAACCGTTGTAGCTCCCGCCATCCGCCGCTCGCATGAATGGGCAGTACGGACCCGCGTCGTCCGTGAACGGCCCCTTCACCGGTAGGCAGCCGGCGTCCGCGCTGCCCTCGAGCGGCGCAATATCGACTACCGCGTCGGAGG
>JBIOEK010000668.1:0-1553 GCA_044445925.1 Hyphomicrobiales bacterium | reverse complement strand
TTCTCCCCGCGTGCGGGGAGAAGGAGTGAAACGCCCTGCGTCCCTGACGTGGTCGCGCCGGCAACGCGATCGGCTTGCGTGCCTCTCCCCCGGCTACTGCACGGCCTTGCCGTTGCGGAAGCTCTTGTCCAGGAGCTCGAGATTGTTCTTGATGTAGGGATTCTTCGAGTCCTTGGCGGCCGCCGCCAGCAGGGTCGAGCGGGCGCGCGGATAGTCGCCGCGCAGCATGAAGGAATAGCCCCGGTTGTTGAGGAGCTCAGGCGTCGGCCCCACGATGGCGACGGCCTGATCGTAGGCGCGGTCGGCGAGGTCGAACCGGCGCAGCCGGTCGTAGGCGGCCGCGAGCCCGACCCAGGCCTCCGCGTCGCGCGGATGGGTTTCGACCGCGCGGCGGAAATAGCGCTCGGCGAGGCCGAAATTGCCGGCCCGGTACTGCTTCTTGCCGAGCGCGAGATCATCGCTCGGATCGCTGCCGAGCAATGCCGCATCGGCGGCCGAGACCTTGTCGGAGCCGATCGTGCCGGTCGTGTCCGGATCGGCGGCAGGGGTCTTATCGGCGGCGGGGCCCGCATCGGCGAGCGAGGAGGTCGCCGCATCCTCGCTCTTGGGATGGAACAGGTCGCCGAGCTTGGTCGATGTCTCGCAGCCGCTAAGCGTAACCAGGCACGCCAGCGCGACGACGGCTCGAACTCGACTGCGACTCATCCACCTAACTCCGGGCGGCGACACGGCCGATACGCGCCCGCCGCAGCGATCGGCGCGCGCAATCCCCGAAACCGCCTTGGCAAGCAACCCTGCCGGCCAAGCTAGGCCACGATGGTTAAGATTTCCTCGCCCCGGCAAGGCCGCAGCCGGGCGGGAAAAACCAAGCAATTCAAGGGAATGACGGGGTGGCGGGATACCAGGTTGCGGCATTCCTCGCCCGAGCCGAAGTCGGATCTATCCGACTTCGGCCACCCTTCATGGCGAAGTCGGGCAGGCCCGACTTTCTGCGGGGAGAGGGCCACACGGCACGGGCGAAAACAAAAACTCGGCCTGGTGAGGGGGCGGTTCCGCAGGCTCAGACTCGCGGCGGCGCCCCCTCATCCCACCTTCTCCCCGCAAGCGGGGAGAAGGAGTGAAAGGTCCTGCGTCCCTGAAGGCGGCTCCTGAATGTGGCGCTGAGCGATCGATTCCTGAAAGCTATCGATTCCTGAAGACGTGTGCACGCCCTCGCGAATGGCAAAAGCGCCGGAGCAGTTAAGGCGGACGGGAATTTAGGCCTATTGGGGATTTTGCAACTGTAGACCCGTATGATACCGAGTTCACAGTTCGACGTAACGCCTTACCGGGACATCTTATTTCGGGAATAGAAAGGGAAGATGAGCACGCTCGCCATTGCCTCGTCGCCAAATGCCTCGCCGCCAAGCTCCAAATCCTCGTTTCGCGAGGTCTGGCTGATCACCATCGGCCATTCGCTCACCCACTGGTACCCGGCGACGTTCTACCTGCTGCTGCCGCTGATCGGGCACGAGCTGGGCTTGAGCTATGTGCAGATCGGCTCGATCCTGACC
>JBIOEK010000667.1:0-1557 GCA_044445925.1 Hyphomicrobiales bacterium | reverse complement strand
TTCAAGAGCCGAGGCAGCGATGGTTTGGGGGTTTGCGGCCGATGCTGCAGGGCAACCCAGCGTCCTTCGAGACGGCGCTTCGCGCCTCCTCAGGATGAGGATAAAGCATTGTAGCCACATATAAATTTACCTTATCCTGAGGAGCGCCCCGGGACGGGGCGCGTCTCGAAGGACGCACGGCGCGGCGGCAAATGTTACTGCACGCGAGAGCCGCAGCAAGGCAGACCGGCGGCGCGGGTTGTGCTAGCCTGCGGCGCAACGCAGGAGGGCCGAAACCGATGACAAATCCCGAGCCCACCGAGCATGCGATCACCCACGATCCCGCCTACCAGGCCGTGGCGCCCGATGATTTTGCCGCGATGCTGGCGGTCGAGCGCTATGGGCGCCGCTCCAACGCGTTCGACGCGATCATCGGCGCGACGCACGACCATTTCTGGGACCACTACAACCCGGCCTATCTCGATTTCGCCCAGCCCTTCGACCTCGATCGCCTCAGCATCATGCCGCTGGAGCGTTTCCCGGAGCTCAACTGCGCGGCCACCGAGCATCTCGATGAAGGCCAGAAGATCCGCCTCGCCAACCAGATCCAGCGCTGGAACCTCTCGAACATCCTGCATGGCGAGCAGGGGGCGCTGTCGCTTTCGGCGTCGCTCTGCGACATCCTCGTCGACCCCGGCGCCCAGGAATACGCCGCCAACCAGACCCGCGAGGAAGCCCGCCACGTCGCCGCGTTCGGGCGCTACGTCAAGGTGCGCTGGGGTACGCCCTACCCGGTCGGTGCCATCCTCGGCGAATTCCTCAACGACATCGTCCACACGCCGCTCGTCTACAAAAAGCTCGTCGGCATGCAGATCCTGCTGGAAGGCCTGGCGATGGGCGCCTTCGCCAATCTCCATGCCCACACCAGCGATCCCCTGCTGAAGCGGCTGGTGCAGCTGGTGATGACCGACGAGGCGTTCCACCACAAATTCGGCAAGATCTGGGCCGACCGCACCCTGCCAAAGCTGAGCCGCGAGGAGCATGAGCGGGTCGAGGACTGGACGGCGCAGGTCTTTGAATCGCTGCTTTTCAACCTCTCGAGCCTGGCCCAGCGCTCCTACATCTACGAAGCCTTTGGGCTTGATCCGAAGGTGCTGCGCGAGTCGGTGAAGGAAGCCTTCGCCGGCGGCCGGAAGCGCGCCATGCGCGAGGGCACCAACGTCTTCCGCGTCCTCGTCAAGACGCTCTTCAAGGCCGGCATCATCACCGAGCGCACGATCCATGTGTACGCCCACTGGCTCGACACGCAAGCGCTCGAAGCCGAAGGCGACACGATGGTCGGCGATGCGATCGCCGCCGAGGGCATCGAATATCTGCGCGAGATCAATCGGAAGCGCCGGGTGATCGGGCAAAAGCCGCTGGCGGTATAGACGCTGCGGGCAGGCTGCGTGTTGCCGCGAGGCGCTGCCGTGCTAGGGTGCGGGCGATCGATTCATCCCCTATCATAACCGGAGCAAACCCATGGCCCAGTCGCAACCAGCCTCGGCGCGCGATGCCGTCCGCGCCATCGTCCCCGAC
>JBIOEK010000666.1:0-1574 GCA_044445925.1 Hyphomicrobiales bacterium | reverse complement strand
GGTCGAGAGCTTGATGCCGAGCTCCTTCGCCTTGGCCTCTGCTCCCTCCTTCATCTTGACGAAGAAGGGATTGGTGTTCGTCTTCGTGATCAGGCCGACCGTAATCTGCTGGGCGGCCGCGCCGGTCATTCCCATCGCCAGGCTCGTCAGCAGCGCGGCGGCGGGCCAAGCGAGCGTTCGAGACATTTTGAGCAAATTCGCCTCCCTTGGTTTGCGAGGATCGTCGAGGCATCCCGCTCAAATCTCGGGATTGCCGGTCGCGACCACGCTGGCTCCGAATGCCCTGATCCAAACACCGGCGAAGCGCGATGTCAATAAATAAGTCCACTGGACTTATTTATTGACATCGGTCCCCTGAGGTGTTGGTAATCGGCAAATGGCCGAACCTGCTTTTCGAGCCGCGAGCTCAAGACCCGCTCCCGGGCAGAATCCCGCGGCGTGCCGATTGCAAGAGCCGCGAGTAAAAGAGCCGCGAGACCCTCGATGAGCGAAGATCCGGCCGAGCTCGCCTACGAAACGCGATTTACCGGAACGGCTCCGTCGCGCGCGGCCGATGGCGACCGCGGCACCAACCAGAGCGGGGTGCGACTATATAATGAGCGCCTCATCCTCGCGCTCATTCGCCGTCACGGCGGGCTTCCGAAGGCTGAGGTTGCAAGACTCACGGGCCTCTCGGCCCAGACGGTGACGGCGATCGTCAACCGGCTCGAAGCGGATGCCCTTCTCTTGCGGGGAGGTCCGCGGCGCGGCCGGGTCGGCCAGCCATCGGTGCCGTTTGCGCTCAATCCCGACGGAGCCCTCTCCTTCGGCCTCAAGATCGGCCGGCGCAGTTGCGACCTCTATCTCGTGGATTTCACGGGCGCGGTGCGGGCGCGGCGCAGCCATCTCTACGCCTATCCGGCGCCGGAAGAGATCACGACATTCCTGCGCGAGGATCTAGCCTCCTTGACGCATGATCTCTCCCCTTTTCTGCTCGGTCGCATCGTAGGCCTCGGGGTCGCTGCCCCCTTCGAGCTGTGGAATTGGGAATCCGAGATCGCCGCGCCGCGTGAGATCATGAATCGCTGGCGAAGCTTCGACATCCACAGCGAGATTTCGCGCAACTGCGCCTGGCCGGTCATCTTGTCGAACGATGCGACGGCGGCATGCGCTGCCGAAATGTTCTTCGGCCGGGGCGGCCTGCATCGAGATTTCGTCTACGTCTTCGTCGGCTCCTTCGTCGGCGGCGGGATCGTGCTCAATGGCAGCTTGTTTCCGGGCCGCCGCGGCAATGCCGGGGCCATCGGCTCCATGCCGACCGGGGCGCCGGACGGAAAAGGAGGCGTCTCAAGCATCCAGCTCATCCGCCGCGCCTCGCTCTATGTCCTCGAACGCAAGCTGATCGCCGACGGGCTCGATCCCTCAGCCATGTGGACGACGCCGGAGAGCTGGCCTGGCTTCGGCGAGCCGCTCGACGAATGGATCGAGGAGGCCGCGAGCGGCCTGGCACTGGCGGCGCTCGCTGCGACCTCGATCATCGACTTCCAGGCGGTCATCGTCGATGGCGCCTTTCCGGCGGTCATCCGCGAACGCAT
>JBIOEK010000665.1:0-1584 GCA_044445925.1 Hyphomicrobiales bacterium | reverse complement strand
GACCAAGGCGCCATTCGCGAAGCCCGGCAGCGTCGGCACGAGATTGCAGGATCTCGCCCAGGAGGAGAGCCTCGTCATCCGCGCCATCGGCGACGTGGTGGCGTTCTGTCCCCCGCTGATCATCACCGAAGCGCAGGTCGACGAGATGTTCAAGCGATTCGATCGCGCCATGACCCGGCTCGAAAGCGAGATGGGAGTGAAGTGATGGCCGAGATGCGCATCGACGACATCGACACGCCCGCTCCGGTCGTCGACCTCGACCGGGTCGAACGCAATCTGAAGCGCGCGGCGGACTATTTCTCGCAGAAGAAGATCGCGCTGCGCCCCCATATCAAGACGCATAAGATCGTCGAGTTCTCGCGCCGCCAGGTCGAGCTCGGCGCGGTCGGCATCACCTGCCAGAAGCTCGGCGAGGCCGAGGTGATGGTCGATGGCGGCGTCACCGACATCTTGATGACCTTCCCGATCCTCGGGAAGGCGAAGCTCGAACGCCTGATGGCGCTCGCCAAGCGCGCCCATATGAGCGCGGTGACGGATTCGGCCGAGGTCGCCGACGCCATGGCGCAGGCAGCGATTGCGGCGGGCGTCAGGATCGATCTCCTGGTCGAATGCGATACCGGCACCGGGCGCTGCGGCGTGCAAAGCGCGTCCGAAGCCGTGGCTCTCGCCGAGCGCATCGCCAATACGCGCGGCATCGCCTTCGGCGGCCTCATGGTCTATCCCGAGCGGGGCAAGGTCGAGCAGAACCGCGCCTGGCTCGGCGAGGCGCTGGCGGCGCTCGCCCGCTCCGGCCTCGAGGCGAAGACGGTGAGCGTCGGCGGCACGCCCGATATGTACCGGGCGCATGAGCTCGAGCACTCGACCGAGCATCGGCCCGGCACCTATATCTACTCCGACCGCGCCATCGCCGCGGCCGGCGTCGGCACGCTCGACGACACGGCATTGCGGGTCGTCGCGACCGTGGTCTCGCGCCCGACCTCGGATCGCGCCATCCTGGATGCCGGCTCGAAGACGCTGAGCTCCGATCTCATGGGCTTTGCCGACCATGGCGTCATCCTCGAATATCCGAAGGCCCGCATCGTGCGGCTCAACGAGGAGCACGGCATCGTCGATCTTTCGGATTCCCCCGAGAAGCCGCGCATCGGCGAGCGCGTGACGATCGTGCCGAACCATTGCTGCGTGGTCTCGAACCTGTTCGACAGCGTCTATGCGGTCTCGGATGGCCGCGTGCAGCGGGAAATCAAGGTGGCGGCGCGGGGCCTGGTTCGCTGAGCGCTTGCCCGGCTCGATTGGGTCGGAGCGGTTCAAGGCGGGCAAAGGATGGACGGCTGAGCGCGCTCCTTCTCTCGCTTGCGGGAGAAGGAGCCCTTCGCGTCGGCAAAGGGCGGATGAGGGTATGGTGTCCGTGAACCTTGCCGCTGTCGGCGCCCCCAATCATCGCCAGCCGTTGCGCGCTACCTGCGTGGACGGGCCGATGGCATAAATGCCCTCATCCGTCGCCACTACGTGGCGACACCTTCTCCCGCCGAAGGGCGGGAAAAGGAGGAGCGCCCGACGGCATCTCTCCCGAGCCCGCCCGAGCTT
>JBIOEK010000664.1:0-1584 GCA_044445925.1 Hyphomicrobiales bacterium | reverse complement strand
GGAATACTCGATGTCCGACATCGTCACGCGTTTTGCTCCTTCGCCCACCGGCTTCCTGCACATCGGAGGGGCGCGTACCGCCCTCTTCAACTGGCTCTATGCCCGTCATCATGGCGGACGCATGCTGTTGCGCATCGAGGATACGGATCGCCAGCGCTCGACCGAACCCGCGATCGCCGCCATCCTCGACGGGCTCAAATGGCTCGGCCTCGATTGGGACGGCGAGACCGTGTTCCAGTTCGCCCGGGTGGCGCGCCATGCGGAGGCGGCGCTGAGCCTCGTCGCCTCGGGCAATGCCTATCCGTGCTACGCTTCGAAGGACGAGCTCGACGAGATGCGGGAGGCCGCCAAGCGCGAGGGCCGCCCCATGCGCTATGACGGGCGCTGGCGCGATCGCGACCTGAAGGAGGCGCCGCCCGGTCTCGAGCCCGTCATCCGCCTCCGGGCGCCGAACGAAGGCGAGACCGTGGTCGAGGACATGGTCCAGGGCCGCGTCATCTGGCAGAACAAGGAGCTCGACGATCTTGTGCTTTTGCGCTCCGACGGTACGCCGACCTATATGCTCGCCGTGGTCGTCGACGATCACGACATGGGGGTGACCGATATCATACGCGGCGACGACCACCTGACGAACGCCGCCCGCCAAATGCAGATCTACCGTGCCTTCGGCTGGGAGGCGCCGCGCATGGCGCATATTCCGCTCATCCATGGGCCTGACGGGGCGAAGCTCTCCAAACGCCACGGCGCGCTCGGCGTCGACGCCTATCGCGAGCTCGGCTACCTGCCGGCGGCGCTGCGCAACTATCTGGTGCGGCTCGGCTGGTCGCATGGCGATCAGGAGGTATTCTCGACGCAAGAGATGATCGACATCTTCAGCCTCGAGACGGTCGGACGCTCGCCGGCGCGCTTCGACTTCGCCAAGCTCGAAAATTTGAACGGCCTCTATATCCGCGCGACGCCGGACGCGGAGCTGGTCGAGGCCATCGAGCGCATCCTGCCGCAGGTCGGGCCCGGGCGCGGCGCGCCAACTTCGCTCGACGCCGCCTTGCGGGCGCGCTGGCTTGCGGCGATGCCGGGATTGAAGGAGCGCGCCAAGACGCTGCTCGAGCTCATCGACGCGGCCTACTACCTCTATGGCGCGCGCCCGCTCGCGCTCGACGCCAAGGCGAAGGCGCTGCTGGCGCAAGGCGCGAACGAGATCCTGGCCAGGATAGGGTCCCTGCTTGCGGCGCTGAACGCCGAGTGGACCGCCCAGAACCTCGAAGCGCTGGTACGCGGCTTCGCCGAAAGGGAGGCGCTCAAGCTCGGCCAGGTGGCGCAGCCGCTGCGCGCCGCGCTAACCGGCCGCGCCACCTCGCCGGGCCTCTTCGACGTCATGGTCGTGCTCGGGCGCGAGGAGTGCTTGGCGCGCCTCAGCGACGCCGCCGCGCATAGCGGAGGCCTTGCTGCCTGACCGGGAAGCTCGCGACCCGCCCCCAAAGAGCAGGGTCCGGGTGCCGCGCATGGACGAGAACCGCGGATTCCGGCGGTTTGGCTCGCCCTTGCCGGCCCTTGTCAAACGCGTTACGCACTGCAACATAATGC
>JBIOEK010000663.1:0-1588 GCA_044445925.1 Hyphomicrobiales bacterium | reverse complement strand
CCCGCAGCCCCGCGACGGGAGAAGCCGCGCTCTATGGCGAATTCCTGATCAACGCCCAAGGCGAGGACGTGGTCGCCGGAATTCGCACCCCCCAGAACATCACGGAAAAGGCCCGCAAGGAGGCGAAATCCGACAAGCCGTCGCTGGAAACCGCCATGCCCTCGGCCTTCGCCGAATTCTGTCGCATCAGCGAGGTGCTGGAAAAGCATTATCGCGACATGCAGGACATGGAGTTCACGATCGAGCGCGGCAAGCTGTGGATGCTGCAGACGCGCAACGGCAAGCGCACCACCAAGGCCGCCTTGAAGATCGCCATCGACCTCGCCAATGAGGGGCTGATCACGCACAAGGATGCCGTGAGGCGCATCGATCCCATGTCCCTCGACCAGCTCCTGCATCCGACCATCGACCCGAGCGCGGAGCGCAAGCTGATCGGCAGCGGGCTTCCGGCCTCTCCGGGCGCTGCCTCCGGCGAGATCGTGCTCACCTCGGACGCAGCCGAGAAGGCGAAGGCGGCCGGCCGCAAGGTGATCCTGGTGCGCGTGGAGACGAGCCCCGAGGACATCCACGGCATGCACGCCGCCGAAGGCATCCTGACCGCGCGTGGCGGCATGACGAGCCACGCCGCCGTCGTGGCGCGCGGCATGGGCAAGCCCTGCGTCTCGGGATTCGGGGCGCTGCGCATCGATCAGGCGAAAGGAACGCTGAACGCCGGCGCCGTCGCGCTGAAGACCGGCGACATCATCACCATCGATGGCTCGACGGGCCAGGTCCTGCAGGGCCAAGTGGCGATGCTCGAGCCCGAATTATCGGGCGATTTCGGCATGCTGATGAGCTGGGCCGACGAAGTGCGCCGCCTCAAGATTCGGGCCAATGCCGATACGCCGCTCGACGCCAAGACGGCGCGGCGCTTCGGCGCCGAAGGCATCGGCCTGTGCCGCACCGAGCACATGTTCTTCGAGGAGGGCCGCATCGTGGCGGTGCGCGAGATGATCCTCGCCGATGACGAGAAGGGCCGCCGCCGCGCGCTCGCCAAGCTCCTGCCGATGCAGCGCGGGGATTTCGTCGAGCTGTTCACCATCATGTCGGGACTGCCGGTGACGATCCGTCTGCTCGATCCGCCGCTGCACGAATTCCTGCCCCATACGGAAGAGGAGATGCAGCAAGTGGCGACGGCGCTCGCGACCTCGGTCGAGAAATTGCGCCGGCGCGCCCAGGAGCTGCACGAGTTCAATCCGATGCTCGGCTTTCGCGGCTGCCGCCTCGCCGTCGCCTATCCCGAGATCGCCGAGATGCAGGCCCGCGCCATCTTCGAGGCGGCCATCGAGGCGGCGGCCGAGACGGGCGCGCCCGTCAGGCCAGAGATCATGGTGCCGCTGGTGATGACCAAGGCGGAGTTCGACCTGGTCAAGGCGCGCATCGACGCCATGGCCAGGGCCGTGGAGGCCGAGAAGCGGGTCGAGCTGTCCTATGATGTCGGCACGATGATCGAACTGCCGCGCGCCGCCTTGCGGGCCGGCGACATCGCGGCGAGCGCCGAGTTCTTCTCCTTCGGGACGAACGATCTCACCCAGACGACGCTCGGCAT
>JBIOEK010000662.1:0-1604 GCA_044445925.1 Hyphomicrobiales bacterium | reverse complement strand
TCTTCACTCCGAAGCGCCTGAATCGCGTTTTCGAAAAGGGACGCTCGTTCGCGACGGTCGAGGGGGGCAAATGGATCGGCTCGGCGCGCGCCGGTTTCGATGGCCTCGTGGTCGGCCACAACGAGAACCTTATCGCGAAGCCGGAATTGCTGACGCAGGACTCTTTCGACACAGGCTGGATGCTGGTGGTCCGACCGGCGCGAGACGACTGGCGCGAAGGTCTGGTCACCGGCTTGGCTGTCGGGCCTGCGATGGAGCGCTGGATCGAGAGCGGCTCCTACAAGGACCGCTCAAGTCAGTAGCCTCGATCGAGGCGCCTCCTTTCGGCGAGGCCGAGGGCCCGCCCACTGCACGCCCGGCTCTTCATTCCGCGCGCGCAAATGGCATTCCGGCTCAAGCCTCGACGACGATGCCCTGCGTCCCTGATTCGGCGAAACCGATGATGCGCGCGGCCGGATAGCCTTCATCGACGAGGGTGCGCAGGATCGCGCCTGCCTCGTCACGCGCACACGCGATCAGCAGACCCCCCGATGTTTGCGGGTCGGTCAACAGATCTCTCTGCCAACTGGGAATGTCGGCTCGAAAGACGATCGAGTCGGCGTAGCTCGCCCAGTTCCGGCCCGAGGCGCCGGTGACGCAGCCTTGCACGGCGAGTGTCCGAGCTTGCGACAGAAGCGGCACGTCGCCAGCATGCAGGATCAGGGAGAGGCCCGAGCCGCGCGCCATTTCAAGCGCATGTCCAAACAGGCCAAACCCGGTCACATCGGTCATGGCGTGGACGGCCGGGTCCTTGGCGAGCTTTGAACCCACGCGGTTGAGAAGCGTCGTCGTGGCGATCATCTCGGCATAGCCATCCTCGGAAAGCATGCTCTTCTTGAGGGCGGCCGAGTAGACGCCTACCCCCAGAGGCTTCGTCAGGATGATCGTGTCGCCTGGACGCGCGTCGGCATTGCGCCTGACATCCTCGCGACGGCAAATGCCGGTGACGGCGAGACCATAAATCGGCTCGGGAGCATCGATCGAGTGCCCGCCCGCGACCGGAATTCCGGCCGCGGTGCAGACCGCCGCACCGCCTTCCAGGATCTTGCGTACCGTTTGCGTGGATATCTTACCGATCGGCATTCCCAGGATCGCCAGCGCCATGATCGGCGTTCCCCCCATGGCATAGATGTCAGAGAGCGCGTTGGTGGCTGCGATTCGGCCGAAATCCCCCGGGTCATCGACCACCGGCATGAAGAAGTCCGTCGTCGCGATCACGCAAGTCCCGTCGTCCAATTGCCACACAGCCGCATCGTCGCCGGTCTCGACACCGACGAGAAGCCGCTCATAGGGGTTCGCATCGCCGCGCCCGGCAAGCAATTGCTGAAGCACCGAGGGCGCGAGCTTGCAACCGCAACCCCCGCCATGGGCGAGGCTCGTCAAGCGGATCTCTTGAACGCTCACATCCTTGCTCCCGGTTGCTCGCAGGATTGCGGGGCGTCGCATCGGCAGGTGCGGCTCAACGGCCAGTCCTCCGATGTGCGACGCTTCTCCCCTCAGGGCATGGCCTCACTCGGCCGGAAGCGGCCCTTCCCGTTTGCCGCTCTTCACGATCTTGAAGATAT
>JBIOEK010000661.1:0-1604 GCA_044445925.1 Hyphomicrobiales bacterium | reverse complement strand
CGCCTCGACCGCCATCTTGTCGAGCGCTGCCAGGAAGGCCGGCCGCTTGTCCTGCGGCACCTCGATCACGCTGCGCAGAGCCTTGAGCTCGCCGATCTTGGCGCCCAACTGCCGGATCGCCAGCGGGTTCGCGATCACCTCGTTCGCCTTCTTCACCTTGTCGATGAGCTCGGCGTCGGTGATCTCCTTCGGCGCCGGAGTGCCAGTGAGCTCATCGAGGCTATCGCTCTCGGCCGCGGCTGGCTCATCATCGGTGATGTCGGCCGCACTCGTCGTCTTGGCCTCGGCCGGCGCGGTCTCCTCCGGCTTCGGCGCCGGGGGCTTGCGCGTGACCGGCTTCGTGGTCTTGCCCGCCGCTGCCTCGGCCTCGCCCGTCAGGTCCGCCTTGGTGCGCTCGCCCGGCGCCGCGCCGCGGATGCCGAGGATGCCCTCGCACTTCGTCTTGGCTAGCGCGAGCACGTAGTCGATCGTCTTGACCTGGGCCGCTTCGTCGGTGCCATCGGGCACGCCGAAGCTGAGCTCGACCTTGGCTTTCTTGTTCTCGTACTCGGCGACCTTCACCGATCGCTCGTAAGCGACGTTGCCGCCAGTGATCGTGACTTGGATCATGTTGCCCTCCGGTCTGAAGCGGGACTGGAAGCGGATCGGTCGCCCGCCCAAGTCTCGCGAAACTTGGTTGATACGTGAGAGTTGCCCATCGACTTTGCTGGTGCCCCAGCGTTGCCGGTGGCTCTCGCGCCGCCCAGTGCGGCCAGTCCCATTGAGTAGTGTACCATCAAGCGATGCGCCGGTCAAGCGCCTTGTCGGTCGTGTCGAGTTTGCGGAGCGCCGTCGCTAGCACTTTCTCAGCAATGCTCTTAGGGGCGACGAAAATATCACCTTGAACTTGGTTCCGCTGACCACCACGATCGAGCCGGTCGAATGCTTGAAGGTTATTACCAGGCGCCCAATCGGGCTCGGCGATGAGGGCGTGCGACGAGACTTCTTGGAGGCCATCGGTTCCTACTCCCATCGAGAGCATGTTGCCCAACATCACTTGGGCGGGGCCGCTGATGAATTTCTGCACGCGAGCATCTTTCTGTGTCGCGCTCGTGCTGCCGTCGATGCGCAGGACGCCCCAGCGAGCGAGCTCGCGCTCGAGAATGTTCATCACCTCAATGTGCCAGGCGAACAGCACGATCTTGGTCTCGCCGCCGTTGAGCAGCATGTCAATGTACTCGGCGACCTGGGGCGCCATCGCGATACCCATGAGCCGGCGCGCGACGGCGATATGGCCAAGCGTCGTCATGTCCGCGCCCTCGAGGTTCTCCGGGTCGATCTCGAGGAGGCTCTCCGCGGCGAGGGCTTGCTTCACCGCGCCAGTTTCCTCGACCTGGATCAGATCGTAGATTGGCAGCTTGAGTTGCGTCATCACGTCGCGCTTCAGGTGGCGCGACATAAAGTTTACGCGCAGTCGAGCCTGGAGCTCTGCGTGCCGGCCGGTGCGCTCGTCGATGTAGAACTTGGTGCGCCCCGTGATGGGGTCAACGACTTCTTTTCGGATGGAGGGGTTGAACCTTTCCGAGAACTTGTCTTCCGACATCCAATCAATGCTATCAAAACAT
>JBIOEK010000660.1:0-1605 GCA_044445925.1 Hyphomicrobiales bacterium | reverse complement strand
GCCCTCTATCAAGGCGAGGAGGATGAGCGGACCTCCCTCGATGTCATCCTCGGCGTGGTCTTGTCGGTCACGCGCAGGCTCGCCGGAGGCTTGGCACGCCTCACCTGGATAACCTCAGGCTATGGCTGGCTTGCGATCGTCGCGCCCTTCCTGATGGCCTCCCCCGGCTTTTTCGGCGGCCGATTGTCGCTCGGCTCGCTGATGATCGTGGTCGGCGCCTTCAATCAGGTGCAGACGTCGCTGCGCTGGTTCGTCGACAATTTCTCGCGGATCGCCGATTGGCGCGCCACGCTCTTGCGCGTGGTCGCCATGCGCGAGGCGCTGCGCTCGATCGAGAAGCTCAACGCGACCGAAGGGCGGATCGCCCTCTCCGACCATCCGGAGGGGAGGCTCGCTCTCGAGAAGGTCGAGACCTATCTGCCGGGCTCGCTGACCGAGTGCGCGATCCTCGAAGAGCAGAAGGTGGAGATCGGCGCCGGGGAGCATGTTCTCCTCCTCGGCGAGGCCGGGGCCGGAAAGACGACCTTCTTCCTCGCCTTGGCGGGATTATGGCCCTGGGGCAGCGGCGCGATTCGCCTGCCGCCGCGGGCCGAGATGATGTTCCTTCCGCAGCGGCCCTATCTGCCCCTCGGCTCGCTGCGGTCGGCGATCTCCTATCCGGCCCCGCATGACCGCTTCGGCGAGGACGCCATGCGCGCCGCCCTGTCGCGTGTCGGGCTCGAGCGTCTCACCGGCTCGCTCGATCTCGAAGCGCGCTGGGACAAGGACCTGTCGCTCGATGAGCAGCAGGTTCTCGCTCTCGCCCGCGTCCTGCTGCACGCGCCGAAATGGGTATTCCTCGACGATGCCTTGAGCGCGCTCGAGCCCAAGGATCGCAAAGCAGCGATGGAGATTTTCGAGCACGAGCTTGCCGGATCGGCGGTGGTCGCCACCGCGCGCAGCGCCTCGGAGGATGGCTTCTATCCGAGGATCCTGAACCTTCGACGCTGCCCTCGGGCGGAGCAGAGGGCGCAAGCCCCGATGCTTGCCGCCGCTCCAGCGGCCTAGGGCCGGATGAGCGTATGTCGGAGCGTGTCCTGCATCCTGGGGCAAGGTTATTATATCCATCCTGCTCTGGAGGGACGAGCTTGCGAAGGCGACTGCAGGGTCAAGCGTCTCGCCCTCTCGCCGGCGCGATCAGGCGCATTTGATCCAGGTCAACACGTCCGATCCCCCCGGCTCGTATCTGTGAAGCATCGCCAAACGAGCCGAGATCGGCAGATGCAATCGGCCGAGCGCTCAGGGAAGTCTGGCGAACGGGTCTGCCTCGGCCTTCGTGCCAAGCGCCTGCGACGAAATTCCAAGGCGCAGCGCGGAGGGGGCAGGCCTTTTCCAGTCGTTATTCAACAGGAGAGCAGCCATGGCCGAGACCATCACCAAGCTTCCAATCAAGACCGACCCCAAGGCGCCAGTGCCGGCCACGCAATCCGGACAGTCATGGGCGCCGCTCGAAAGCCTTCGCCGCGAGATCGATCGCATCTTCGACAGCTTCCATCGAGGGTCGCTGGCATTCCCGTTTTCCCAACGCGCCTTCGAGTTCGAGCTGCCGAGCCTGCGCGGCATGGT
>JBIOEK010000659.1:0-1612 GCA_044445925.1 Hyphomicrobiales bacterium | reverse complement strand
ATCCTGAGGTGCTCGGCTGCGTAGCAGCCGAGCCTCGAAGGACGCACCCACGGATCGTCTCTGCGCGTGCTTCGAGGCCCGACCGCTTCGCGGTCGGGCCCCTCAGCATAGGGGCAGCATAGGGGGGCCGTTGACACCCCTCGCTGTGTCCGCCAATTTGCCGTCTCCCCCGCGTGAAGAGGGGCATAGGAGGAAATTCCCGATGAGACTATTGAGAAGAACGGCATTGCTTGCCGGCGCCGTCGGCCTCGCGCTCACCGCATTCGGACCGGCGCAGGCGGCGGGGAAGCATCTCACGATACTTGTCTCGCTGCCCAACATGGCCTTCCCGTTCTTCGTTCACATGCTGGACGCGGTCAAGGCGGAGACGGCCAAGCTCGGCGACATCGATCTCATTGCGTCGGATGGTCAAGGCAGCTCGCCGAAACAGACCTCCGACGTCGAGGCGGCGATCTCGAATAAGGTGGACGGCATCGTCATCAGCCCGAACGAAGTCGATGCGATGGCGCCCGCGCTGCAGGAGGCCATCGACGCCAAGATTCCTGTCGTCACCATCGACCGGCGTGTCGACAAGGTGCCTGGCATCCTCGCTCACGTCGGTGCCGACAATGTCAAGGGCGGCGAGGCCCAGGGCCAGCTCATCATGAAGCTGTTCCCGAAGGGCGCCACGGTCATGAATCTTCAAGGGCAGCCGGGCGCGAGCCCGGCGATCGACCGCAACAAGGGCCTTCACAACGTTCTCGATCAGGCCAAGGACAAGTACAAGATCGTTTTCGAGGATACGGCGCTCTTCGCGCGTGACAAAGGCCAGTCGGTGACCGAGTCTGCCCTCGCGGGAATGTCCAGTCCGCCGGACGTCATTGTCTGTGCCAATGACGATATGGCGCTCGGGGCGCTCGAGGCGCTAAAAGACAAGAATCTTGCCGGGAAGGTGGTGTTGATCGGGTTTGATGCCCTTCCCGAGGCGCTTGGCCAAATCAAGGCCGGCGTTCTCACGGCGACCATCGAGCAGATGCCCGGTGGTCAAACTTCAGGCGCTTTGGACACGCTGGTGTCTTTCTTGCGTGACGGCAAGCAGCCGGCGCAGAAGGTGACCCTGCTCACCCCGATCGCCATCACCAAAGATAACTTCAATCAGGCCGAGCGTCTGAGCGAGGTGAAGTAAGTTTGACGGTTGGCGGCACGCGAGAAGCGGCAACGCTGGTCGCGTGACCCCGTGCGCAGGCGGACCTCGGTCCGCCTGCGCTCCTTTCCGGTAAAGGCCAGAGCGATGATGCGATGAGCGAGCCGCTCCTCAGCATGACCGGGATCGGCAAGCGTTTCCCCGGCGTGCAAGCGCTCGCCGACGTGCACCTCGAGGTCCTGCCGGGGGAAATCCATGCGCTCCTCGGCGAAAACGGCGCCGGCAAGTCGACCCTCCTCAAGATCCTGTCGGGCGCCCAGCAGCCGGACGTCGGCACCATCGATTTTGCCGGCCGGCGGGTCACCATGGCGACGCCGCACGCTGCCCAAAAGCTCGGCATCGTCACCATCTATCAGGAGTTCACCCTCGCCCCGAACATGACCATCGCAGAGAACGTCTTCATCGGGCGCGAGCCGGGCAACCGCATCT
>JBIOEK010000658.1:0-1624 GCA_044445925.1 Hyphomicrobiales bacterium | reverse complement strand
CTCGAAACCGGGGGCACAGCAGCGCATAGCCCTTGCTTCACTCGGAGAGCCGTGGTCTCGGCACCCTCTCCCGCGAGGGGAGAGGGAAGAGCGCCCAGCGCAGATGTGTGAATCTCAATGATCCGCACCGTGGCCCTGCCCGGTACGGCGCTCGAGGCCTCCTGCCTCGGCTTCGGCTGCGCTTCGCTAGGCTCCCGCGTCTCGGCGCGCTCAGGGCTTGCGGCGCTCGAGCGGGCCCATGCGGCGGGCGTGACCTGGTTCGACGTCGCGCCGGCCTATGGGGCCGGAGAGGCCGAAGCGATTCTGGGGCGCTTCCTCGCCGGCCGACGCGAGCGGGTTCTCGTCCTCACCAAGGTCGGGCTCGCTCCGCCCCGGCGCTCGCCCTTGCTGCGCGCCGCTGTCATGGCGGCAAGGCCGCTTCTCGGCCTGGCCGAAGGCCTGCGCAAACGGGCCCGCCGGGTCGGGGCTACCCGCAACCGCGTGCTCGACATCACGCCCGAGCTCGTCGAGCGTTCGCTCGCCCAATCGCTCTCCCGGCTCGGAACGGATCGCGTCGAGGTCCTGGCGCTGCACGATCCGGACCCGCGAAGCGTCGAGGACGAAGGGGTCCTGCGGGCGCTGGAGCGCGCCGTCGAGCGCGGACAGGCGCGCTACCTCGGGGTCGCGGGCAGCCTCGAAGCCTGTCTTGCGGCCGCGCGGCCAGGCCTCCCCTATCGGGTTTTCCAGACCGCCATCCGGCCGGGATCGGGCGATTTCGCAAAGATCGGCGCGCGCGCCGGCCGGGAGGTCTGCCTCATCGGGCATTCGGTGTTCGGCGTCGGCGGGGCGAAGGATGCGCTGCTGGCGCGCCTGCGCGGCGACGCGCAAGCTCGAAGCCTGTTGGCCGCCTCGGGTTACGATGTGCAGGACCTGGAAGCTGGCCTTGGCGCCCTGCTGCTCGACGCGGCGCTCGCCGGCAACCCCGCGGGCGTGACGCTCGTTTCGATGTTCCATGCCTCCCATCTTGCGGCAAACCTGTCGCGCGCCGACGGCCCGCCGCGCGAGGCTTCGATCGACATCCTGCGCAGACTCTCGCTCGGAGCCTGACGGTGAACCCGGAGGATTGAATGCGTCTGCTCGGAGTCCATCGGCTGCACTACCGCATGGGCGGCGCCGAAGCCGTGCATCTCGATCATCTCGCACTGTTTCGCGAGAAAGGATGGGATTGCGCCGAATTCGCGATGCAGCATCCGCTGAACGAGAAGTCGGCCTTCGAGGAATATTTTCCGGCCTATTTCGAGCCCAAGCAGGCGCGCGGGCTCGACAAGATCCAGGCGGCGGCGCGCTTTCTGCATTCGGGCGAGGCGAAGCGCAAATTCACCGCGCTCCTCGACGCCTTTCGGCCCGACATCATCCATATCCACGGCATCTACCACCAGCTCACGCCGGCCATCCTGCCGCCGGCGCTCGAGCGCAAGATTCCCGTTGCCTTCACCCTGCACGACTACAAGCTCGTCTGCCCCGCCTATCATTTCTTCAGGCCCGGCATCGGCGTCTGCGAATTGTGCCGCGGCGGGCGGCAGTGGAACTGCGCGGTGCATCGCTGCGCCCAAGGCTCGCTGGCGGTCGATGCCCTCTACGCAAT
>JBIOEK010000657.1:0-1635 GCA_044445925.1 Hyphomicrobiales bacterium | reverse complement strand
CGGCGGCGCGCATCCGAGCCCCTTCCCGCATGCCCATGTGGTGACGACGACGACGCATAAGACGCTGCGCGGCCCGCGCGGCGGCATGATCCTGACCAATGACGAGGAGATCGCCAAGAAGGTGAATTCCGCGATCTTCCCGGGATTGCAGGGCGGTCCCCTGATGCATGTGATCGCCGCGAAGGCCGTGGCTTTTTTGGAGGCGCTCGCGCCGGAGTTCAAGCTCTATGCGAAGTCAATTGTAGAAAACGTTGTAAGTCTCGGAGAATCCTTGAAATCTAGAGGCTATGATCTGGTCACCGGAGGCACCGACAACCATCTTATCCTCGTGGATTTACGAGCCCGTGAGCTGACCGGCAAGGCGGCCGAGGCCGCCCTGTCTCGCGCCGGAATCACCTGCAACAAGAACGGCGTGCCCTTCGATCCGCACAAGCCGACCGTGACCTCAGGCATCAGGCTCGGCTCGCCGGCCTGCACCTCGCGCGGCTTCGGCGTCGCCGAGTTCAAGGAGGTCGGCGCCATGATCGCCGACGTGCTGGATGGCCTGCGCCAGGGCGGGGAGGAGCATAACGGGGGCGTTGAAGCTCATGTCAAGCAGCGCGCCTTGGCGCTCACCCGCCGCTTTCCGATCTATATGTAGCGAAGGGCGAATGGCGAATAGCGAGGTGCGAATGGTGAGGTGCCGGCAACCGGTCTCGCGCGGATCCGGGCCACGCTGCGTGCCGGGCCTGCGCTCGTTCGTCCCCACACGCTGCTCGCCACCCGTCATTTGCTCTGCCAAGGAGTAGCCGCACCCCATGCGTTGTCCCTATTGCGGCGGCCTCGATACCCAGGTGAAGGATTCGCGGCCATCCGACGACAACGCCGCGATCCGGCGCCGCCGCGTTTGCCCGGCTTGCGGGGGGCGGTTCACGACGTTCGAGCGGGTGCAACTGCGCGAGCTCACCGTGGTCAAGCATAATGGCGCGCGCGAACCCTTCGATCGCGACAAGCTGATGCGCTCTCTCGAGATCGCGCTACGCAAGCGCCCGGTCGAGGCGGATTCGGTCGAGCGCATGGTCAACGGCATCGTGCGTCAGCTCGAAAGCTCGGGCGAGAGCGAGGTGGCGAGCGATGCCATCGGCGAATTGGTGATGAACGGCCTCAAGGCGCTCGACAGCATCGCCTATGTGCGCTTCGCCTCGGTCTATCGCAATTTCCGCGAGACGCGCGATTTCGAGGAGCTCATCGACGAGCTCGCCGCCGAATCAGCGCCCGCCGAGGGGGTCAAAGAGGGCATCGTCAAGAGGGCGTCGTGAGCCTTTTCGCCGACGCACCGGCGCCTCGGATCGAAGGTTGCGAGCGCCCCTCCGATCAGGCCTTCATGCGCCAGGCCCTGGCGCTCGCCCGCCGCCATCTCGGCCGCACCGCCCCGAACCCATCCGTCGGTGCGGTGCTGGTCGATGAAGGGGGAGATCGCAAGGTCATCCTGGCGCGCGCCGTGACCGCGCCAGGCGGGCGCCCGCATGCCGAGCGGCTTGCCATCGACGAAGCCGGCGAGCGGGCGCGCGGCGCGACCCTCTATGTCACGCTCGAGCCTTGCGCCCATCATGGCCGCACGCCTCCCTGCGCCGAGGCCGTGATCGCGGCCGGCAT
>JBIOEK010000656.1:0-1643 GCA_044445925.1 Hyphomicrobiales bacterium | reverse complement strand
GGTCTCGATCGGCCGGTGCTGTTCCAATACCTTCGCTGGGTCGAGGGCATGGTGCTGCACGGCGATTTCGGCCAGTCCTTCGTATACGCCAAGCCGGTCGCCGAGATCATCGGGCAGCGCCTGCCCTATACGCTCGCCATCGCCCTCGTCTGCCACCTGCTCGCGACCGGCATCGGGGTGTCGCTCGGCATCGTCGCCGCCATGAACCAGCATCGGCTCGGCGACACGCTGGCTTCGGTGCTCGCCTTCCTCGGGATGACCATTCCGCGTTTCCTGTTGGCGCTGATAATCCTCTATTGGCTTGCCTTCGTCATCGGCTCGAGCAGCATCGGCTCGCTGAACTCGCCGGCCTATATATTCCAGCCCTGGTCCTTGGCGAAGCTGTGGGATCTGGTGCGCCATGTCTGGCCGGTCGTCCTGGTCGCGACGTTCGGCGGCCTCGCCTACAATCTTCGCGTCATGCGCGCGAACCTGCTCGACGTGATGCGCCAGCCCTTCATCGAGACCGCACGCGCCAAGGGCCTGTCGCGCCTTGCCGTCGTGCTCAAGCATGCCGTGCCGAACGCCTTGCATCCGCTCGTCATGCATCAGGGCGTCATATTGCCCTATATGATCTCCGGAGAGCTCGAGGTCGCCCTGGTGCTCTCGATACCCACGATCGGTCCGTTGATGTTCGACAGCCTGAATCAGCAGGACGTCTTCGTCACTTCCACGATCCTGCTCATACTCTCCGCGGTGCTGGTCATCGGCAATCTCCTCGCCGACCTGGCCCTCGTAATGCTCGACCCGCGCATCCGCGTCGCCGCGTGAGATGAGCGATCTTCGAAACGCTGTGCCGGACGAGGTCGCACTTCTCGACGAAGAAGACGCCCCGCCATCCTCGGCATTCCGCTCGGAAAGCTATGCCGCTCTCATCCGGCGCCGCTTTCGCCGCAGCCGCACGGGTGTCGCGGGGGCGGTTCTCGTGGCGTTCATCCTCGTCTGCACGGTGTTGGCCGATTTCCTCGCCCCCTTCGAGCCGGGAGCCCGCGATACCACGAATCAGAATTCCCCTCCCCAGCTCCCGCACCTCTCCCTCGAGGGCCTCTACACGAACCAGCTTGCCGTGGAGCTCGACCCGGCGACCTTCCAGCCGGTCTTCGTCGCCGATCCGACCAAGCGCTGCTATCTTCGCCCGTTCGCTCGGAGCTGGCCGTATGGCTTTCTCGGCCTCACGTTGGATCGCCACCTCCTTGCCGCCGAGCCCGGCTGCCCGGCCCATCTGCTCGGCACCGACAGCCTCGGCCGCGACATGCTGAGCCGCATTCTCATCGGCAGCCGGCTCACCTTGGCGATGGCCTGCCTCGTCGTCGCCATCAGTGTCGCGATCGGCACCTCGATCGGCCTCCTGTCCGGCTTCTATGGCGGCCTCGTCGATGACTGGCTGCAACGGCTGACGGAGCTCGTCCTGGCTTTGCCCGAGCTGCCCCTCTACCTCGCCATCGTGGCGATCGTCCCGCGCAATACCGACCCGCTGCACGTGTTCTTCTCCCTCGCCGCGATCCTGTCGATCATCCGCTGGGCCTCGCTGGCGCGCGAGGTGCGCGGCAAGACCCTGGCGCTGCGCAGCACGGAATATGTGCGGGCCGCGGAAGCGGTCGGCG
>JBIOEK010000655.1:0-1651 GCA_044445925.1 Hyphomicrobiales bacterium | reverse complement strand
GCGAGCCCGACCTTTGCCTTGCCGCTCATGAAGGCGAGCTCCTTGGCGCGCAGCAGCGGCATCGAGGTCACGGCGACGCCGCCGGCCTTCATCACCGCGAACAGCGCCGCAGCCATCAGCGGGTTATTGGGCGAGCGCAGCAGGACGCGTCCGCCCGGCACCAGCCCGAAATCCGAGACGAGAACGTTGGCAACGCGGTTCACGAGCGCGGCGAACTCGGCATAGCTGTAGGTCTTATCCGGGGAGCGGAAGCAGGGTTGCGCGCCATGTCCCTTGCCGACCCAGGTATCGACGAGCTCGCTGACGCAGTTCAACCGCTCCGGATAACGCAGCTCCGGCAGGGTGAAAATGAAATCCGGCATCTCGTCGGGCCGGGGCAGATGATCGCGCGCGAAATGGTCGAGATGTGCGCTGTAGGGAGAACCCGTGCTCATTTCCGCTCACCCTTCCTTTCCGCATGGGCCGCGAGCTCGGCGCGCGCGATGATAACCTTCTGCACCTCGCTTGCCCCTTCATAGATGCGTAGCGCCCTGATCTCGCGATAAAGCTCCTCGACCTTGACGCCGCTGCGGACACCCTCGCCGCCGAATATCTGCACGGCCTTGTCGATGACGCGTTGCGCTGCCTCGGTCGCCACGAGCTTGGCGAGCGCTGCCTCCTTGGTGACGCGCTCGGCGCCCTGATCCTTGGTCCAGGCGGCGCGATACACGAGCAGTGCCGAAGCCTCGACATCGGCGACCATCTCGGCGAGCGCGCCTTGCGTCAATTGCAGATCGGCAAGCGTCGCGCCGAACACCTTGCGGGTCACGGCGCGCTCGAGCGCCTCCGCCAAGGCCCTTCGCGCGAAGCCGAGGGCTGCCGCCCCGACCGTCGAGCGGAACACGTCGAGCGTCGCCATGGCCACCTTGAAACCCTCGCCCGGTCCGCCGATGCGGTTGCCGATCGGGACGCGGCAACCCTCGAAAGACAAGGTGGCGAGCGGATGCGGCGCGATCGTCTCGAGGCGCGCGGCGATGTCGAAGCCCGGCGTGCCCGCCTCCACCATGATGGCCGAAAGCCCCCGCGCACCTGCCGCCTCGCCGGTGCGGCAGAAGACCACATATTGGTCGGCGATGCCGCCATTCGAAATCCAGGTCTTCACCCCGTCGAGCCGCAGATGCGTGTTGCCGTCGGCGACCGCGGTCGTCGTCATCGCGGCGGGATCGGAGCCTGCTTCGGGCTCCGACAAGGCGAAGGCGGCGATGCGCTCGCCCTTGGCGACGCCGGGCAGGAAGCGCTGCTTTTGCTCTTGGGTGCCAAACAGCGATACCGGCCCCGAGCCTAGCCCCTGCATGGCGAAGGCGAAATCGGCGAGCCCGGATGCAGAAGCACGCGTCTCTCGCGCCAGGCATAAGGTCCGCACGTCGAGCGTTGGGCCGATCCCGCCATGGGGGGCGATGACCGCATGGCGCAGCAAGCCGGCCTCGCCCAGCGCCCGGACCAGCCGCCGGCAGGACAAGTCGACGTCATGATGATCGACGAGCCCGGCCACGTCGCCCCCGGCGAAGGCCGCGACCTCCTGCGCGAAGCGGCGATGGCGCTCCTCGAAGAAGGGCAGGCGCAGGAAGGCTTGGTCGAGGAAGGCGAGGTCGCTCATCAATTGCCCTCGAAT
>JBIOEK010000654.1:0-1659 GCA_044445925.1 Hyphomicrobiales bacterium | reverse complement strand
ATCTGATTGGTCGGACGCTGGACGCGCTTCGCCGCAAGCGCCTTTGCCCGTACCGCGCAGATCGGGGCGAAGGCGAATTGAGGCGGCGCGAAAGCGCTACTACGCGGCCAGCGCAAGCTCGCCGCGCCGGAATAACATATTCACCTGTCAAAAAGCGGTGCTTGGCCGTCGGCCGCGGCACGTCATCTCGAGGGTGCATAATAATCGAGGCGCGATGAGAACATAACAGGAACGACGGGCTCGAACGTCACGATCGCATTAGCAAGAAACGGATAGCCTGCGCGGCGCGCTTCCTTAGAAGAGGGGGAACTCGCAACCGAGGCAACCCTCGATGAACGAAGCCGCCGCCGTCAACCGCCAGATGGGCCTCCTCGAATGGGCGATGCTCGTCGCCTTGTCGGTCCTGTGGGGCGGCTCCTTCTTCTTCACCGGCGTCGCCGTCAAGGAACTGCCGCCCTTCACCATCGTGGTCCTGCGCGTCGGCGGGGCGGCGCTGATCCTCAATGTCGCCATTCGCCTCATGGGCCTCCAAATGCCGCGCCAGGGAGGCGTCTGGCTGGCCTTCTTCGTCATGGGCTTCCTCAACAATGCGGTGCCGTTCAGCCTGTTCGTCTGGGGGCAGACCCATATCGCCTCGGGCCTCGCCTCGATCCTCAACGCCACCACGCCTCTCTTCACCGTGGTCGTGGCGCATATCTTCACCGCGGACGAGAAGATGACGGGCAATCGCCTTGCCGGCGTGCTCATCGGCCTCTTCGGCGTCGCGGTCATGATCGGCCGATCCGCATTCGGAGGAGTTGGGCTCGAGCACCTCGGGGAAAGCCTGCCGGCCGAGCTCGCCTGCCTCGGGGCCGCGCTCAGCTACGGCTTCGCCGGCGTCTATGGGCGCAGGTTCAAGCGCTTGGGCATAGCCCCGATGCTGACCGCGACCGGGCAGGTGACGGCCTCGAGCGTGCTGCTGCTGCCGGTTGCGCTCCTCGCCGAGCATCCCTGGACCTTGCCCGTCCCGAGCTTGCAGGTGGTCGCCGCGCTCATCGGCATCGCGGCGCTGTCGACCGCGCTCGCCTATGTGCTCTATTTCCGTATCCTGGCGACCGCGGGGGCGACCAATCTCCTGCTCGTGACCTTCCTGATCCCGGTCAGCGCCATCGTCCTCGGCACGCTCGTCCTGCGCGAGCCCCTGGTCGGAACCCAGCTTCTCGGCATGGCGCTGATCGGGCTTGGCCTCGCCGCGATCGACGGGCGGCTGCCTCGCTTGATCGGAAGCCGGCTGCGTGGGGAGAATTGGCGAATAGCGAAATAGCGAGTAGCTGCCGAAAGCGCTTCTTCCACTCGCCTTTCGCTACTCGCCCTCTCTCAGCGAAAGCTTACGCCGACGATCTCGTAGGACTTGCCCCCGCCAGGCGTGTGCACCTCGACCGTGTCGCCGACCGTCTTGCCGATCAGGGCGCGTGCGATGGGCGAGGTGATCGACACCTTGCCGGAGCGCACATCGGCCTCGGTCTCGCCGACGATCTGGTAGGTCTTGGCCTGCTCGGTGTCCTCGTCGAGCAGCTTCACGGTCGCCCCGAATTTGACGGTCTTGCCGGACAGTTTCGCGACATCGATGATATCGGCGCGCCCGATCAGCGATTCGAGCTCGAGGATACGCCCTTCATT
>JBIOEK010000653.1:0-1690 GCA_044445925.1 Hyphomicrobiales bacterium | reverse complement strand
GCCTCGCGCAATTCGGGCTCGATCTCGTCATAGACGGCGAGCTGGCCGGCATTGACGATGCCCATATCCATGCCGGCCTGGATGGCATGGTAGAGGAAGACCGCGTGCATCGCCTCGCGCACCTTCTCGTTGCCGCGGAACGAGAAGGACAGGTTCGAGACCCCGCCCGAGATGTGGCAATGCGGGTTCTGGGCGCGGATCTCGCTCGTCGCGGCGATGAAATCGGCGCCGTAATTGTCGTGCTCCTCGATGCCGGTCGCGACCGCGAAGATGTTCGGATCGAAGATGATGTCCTGCGGCGGGAAGCCGACTTCCTCGGTGAGGATCCGATAGGCCCTGGCGCAGATCTCGACCTTGCGCCGCGCCGTATCGGCCTGGCCCTTCTCGTCGAAGGCCATCACCACGACGGCTGCCCCGTAGCGGCGCACGATCCTCGCCTCGGCGATGAACTTCTCCTCGCCTTCCTTCAGCGAGATCGAGTTCACGATGCCCTTCCCCTGCAGGCATTTGAGACCAGCCTCGATGACCGAGAATTTCGAGGAATCGACCATCACCGGGACGCGCGAAATGTCAGGCTCGGAGGCGACGAGGTTCAGGAACTCGACCATCGCCTTTTGCGAATCGAGCAGCCCCTCATCCATGTTGACGTCGATCACCTGGGCGCCGCTCGCCACCTGGTCGCGTGCCACGTCGAGGGCGGCCGCAAAGTCGCCCGAGGTGACGAGCTTGCGGAAGCGCGCCGAGCCCGTGACATTGGTGCGCTCGCCGATATTGACGAAGGGAATGTCCTTGGTCAGCGTGAAGGGCTCGAGCCCGGCGAGCCGCATGGCGGGCGCGATCTGCGGGATGGCGCGCGGCTTCTTGTCCCTGACGGCCTCGGCGATGGCGCGGATATGGGCCGGCGTCGTGCCGCAACAGCCGCCCACGATATTGACGAGGCCCGAGGCCGCGAACTCGCCCAGCATCTCGGCGGTCGCCCGCGGGCTCTCGTCATAGAGGCCGAACTCGTTCGGCAGCCCGGCATTCGGATAGGCGCAGACGAGCGTATCGGCGATGCGGGCGATCTCCTGGATATGGGCCCGCATCTCCTTGGCGCCGAGCGCGCAATTGAGCCCCACGGCAAGCGGCAGGGCATGCGAGACCGAATGCCAGAAGGCGGTCGGCGTCTGGCCCGACAAGGTGCGGCCGGAAAGATCCGTGATGGTGCCGGAGATGATGACGGGCAGCCGCACACCGGTTTCGGCGAACAGCTCCTCGATGGCGAAGATCGCGGCCTTGGCGTTCAAGGTGTCGAAGATCGTCTCGACGATGAGGAGATGGACGCCGCCTTCGATAAGGCCGCGCGCCTGCTCGCCATAGGCGAGCCGCAAATCGTCGAAGGAGACGGCGCGGAAGCCCGGATTGTTGACGTCGGGCGAGATCGAGGCGGTGCGGTTGGTCGGCCCCATGGCGCCGGCCACATAGCGCCTGCGGCCATCGGCCTTCTCGGCGAGCGCCGCCGCCTCGCGGGCGAGGCGAGCCGCGGCGACGTTCATTTCATGGACCAGGGTCTGCATGCCGTAATCGGCCTGGGCGATCGAGGTCGAGGAGAAGGTGTTGGTCTCCACGATATCGGCGCCGGCCTGGAAGTAATGCAGATGGATCTCGCGAATGGCTTCCGGCTGGGTCAGGACCAGGAGGTCGTTATTGC
>JBIOEK010000652.1:0-1703 GCA_044445925.1 Hyphomicrobiales bacterium | reverse complement strand
TTTCTCCGCTCCCCTTCAAGACCGTCAGCGCATGGCTGGAAGGCGCGAGGCGAGGTCGCGCTTGCGTACCCGAGGCGCGGGACGGCGCCTCAGCGGCAGGGGATCATGATGAGGACGGCGTCGATCTCCCGGGCGTTGCGCAGTGCAGCGCCGAGGCTTCAAGCCATTGCCTTGCCGCTCGACGCGGCACGGCCTTAGATTGACGTAAGTCGAACGGGGCTGCGTGGGGCGCCGATGGCGGATGTGTTTCTCTCCTACAACCGAAACGACAGGGCGAGGATCGAGCCCATCGCCTCAGCGCTCGGTCTCCTCGGCGTCTCGGTCTGGTATGACGCGCGCCTGCAATCGGGTGCCTCTTTCGACGAGGTGATCGCGCGCGAGCTCGACGACGCGGCACTCGTAGTCGCCTGCTGGAGTCCCGACTCGCTCGGCTCGAGATGGGCACGATCGGAAGCGTTGTTCGCGCTCGACCAGCAAAAGCTCGCGGCCGTGTTCTTGCGCCCCTGCAAGCTCAACCCTCCCTTCAACCTCATCCATGCCGAGGACCTCGCCGACTGGGAAGGTCAGCCGGGTCATCACGGCTTTGCCAAGCTTGTCGAAAGAATTGCGACCGCATTGCAACGGCCGGGCCTCGCCGAGATGAGCGAGGTCGTTTCCGGTGGAGATGCGGCGCTCTATGGCTGGGCCAGGCGCTATCCCGAGGAGCCGAAGGCGAAGGAGATCTGGCGGCTAGCGCGCTCGCGCCTTGAGGCGGAGTTCGAGGCGGAGGTCGAGGCCGCGCGGGCCGAGATCGAACGGCTCGCGGCGACCCACAAGGAGGCGGCGCTCGCCGCGCTCGCTTCGTGCCGTGACGGCTTCGAAAGCTGGATCGAAGCGGAGCGGATAGGCGCCGCCATCGCGCGTCCCGAGCCTCAGGCAAGCGTGCGGAGCCTGTTCGCCTCGGAGGAGAGCACCGCCGCCAAGGCGCGGGCCGAGAGGCTGTCGCGCCAATTTGGAGAAGCGGAAGAGCGACTTGCGCGGATCGAAAAGGAGCGGGACCTGCATTCGGCCAAGGCCGTCGCCGCTGAGGCGGCGTTGAACACGGCGAATGCGGAACTCGGCGCGGCGCGTTCCGAGATGCGCTCTGCCCGGGATCGCTTCGCGAAATTGCAGCGCGATCGCGATGGTTTGGCCGCGAAAGTCCAATCGACCGAAGCCGAAGCCGCGCGGCTGCGCGAGGCCCTCGCCAAGGCTGACGCGGCGGCGCAAACCGAGAAGGCGAGCCGGGCGTCCAAGATCGAGGAGCTCGAGCAGACCGTCACGCAAGCAAGGACACAGCACGACGCCCTGACGGAGAGGCTGACCCGGTCAGCGACAGGCGCGCCGAACATCTCGGAAGCGGGAACCATCCACAGGGGCCGCTTCTCCGCTCTGATCGGCGTCGCGGCAATTGCGTTTCTGTGGATCCTCGCGGCTGTGCTGGGTTCGTCCTCGCAATTCGTACCAGCTCCGGGCGAAGTCATAAGCAGGCTGGCACAGGCGACGCTATGGTCGAATGCCGTGCGGACGCTCGTCGACCTCGCCAGCGGCGCGACCGCCGGCTTGCTGGTGACGGCCGCCGTCGCGGCCGCCGCGAGGTGGTTCAAGCCCGCACGCATTGTCTTCGTACCGATCCTGCGCGTCTTGGCGCCGCTGCCCTTGATCATGCCGCTTGCCCTATTTTC
>JBIOEK010000651.1:0-1711 GCA_044445925.1 Hyphomicrobiales bacterium | reverse complement strand
GCGCCGACCTCCTTCGAGGAATTGTTGAAGCCTGTCTATAAGGGCCGTGTCGGCGTGCCGGCCTTTGGATGGTACGGCATGTATTGGTTTCACGGCCTCAATAAGGCGCTCGGAGGGAACGAGGACAATATCGATCCGGGCATCAAGTTCTCCGCTGAGCTTGTGAAGAAGAACGGCGCGATCACAGTCGAGAACGCGGATCATGGCAAGAAGCTCTTCCAGCAAGGGGAGATCGTCATATCGCCCTTCTGGAACGGCATCTCCAATCAGCTGCAGAGCTCGGGCCAGCCGATCAGATTCGCTTCCGTTCCCGGCACGCTCGCTTTGGGCACGGGCTTCGTCATCCTCAAGGGAACCGCCTATGAGGAGGCCGCCAACACTTTCGTGAACCTATCGCTCGATCCGAAGCTCCAGGTGAAGTTCTCGTCCTGGAACCTCTACCCACCCACCAACAAGAAGGCCATGTTGCCGTCGGAGTTCGATTACATCAAGGTGACCGAGGCGCAGCTCGGAAATACAGTCAAGCTCGACTGGAGTAAGGTGGCTCGTCACCGCGCGGAGTATCTCAAGAGATGGAACGAGGAGGTGCTCGGCTAGGCAGACACGACTGCTGGATGCCGAGGCGGCGCGCGAGCAGGGCTGTCCGCGAGCGGCGCAGCGCTCCCAGCGGTCAGTTCGCCGCGAATATGGTGTCGTCCCGCCGGCTGCTCGGGAAGGCGTGCCATGGGCCGGCGCCCGAAGCATGACCGGCTCGCTGCCAGCCGCGGGGGAGATGCCCGGCCAGGGTCGGCTGCGCCTCGAGGTCCGTGACCTCGTTCGCCGCTACTCGAGCGAGGTCTCGGTCGGCCCGCTTTCCTTCTCGGTGCGCGACGGCGAGTTCTTCTCGCTGCTCGGGCCGAGCGGGTGTGGCAAGACGACGACCTTGCGTTGCATCGCAGGCTTCGAGAGCGTCGATTCGGGAGGGATCATCCTGGGCGGCCGGAACATCGAAAGGGTGGCGGCCCATAAGCGTGGCGTTGGCCTCGTTTTCCAAAGCCACGCGCTTTTTCCCCATCTGAACGTCGAAGACAACGTCGCCTTCGGCCTCAAGCTGCAGAAGGTCCCGAAGCAACGCATCGGCGAGCGCGTGGCCTCGACGCTCGCCCTCGTCGAAATGTCAAAGCTCGCACATCGCATGCCGAGCGAGCTTTCCGGCGGCCAGCAGCAGCGCGTCGCCCTTGCGCGCTCCCTGGTGATGGAGCCGCCTCTCCTGCTGCTCGACGAGCCGCTGTCGAGCCTCGATCTGAAATTGCGCATCCAAATGCGCGAGGAGCTTCTCCAGCTTCAGCGCAGACTGCGCATGACCACGATCTTCGTCACGCATGATCAGACTGAGGCGCTGGCCCTGTCTGACCGCATCGCCGTGCTTTCGCAAGGCTCGATCGAGCAGGTCGGCACGCCCCAAGAGATCTATTCACGTCCAGCCTCGCGCTTCGTCGCCCAGTTCATCGGCAGCTCCAATTTGCTCGATGCGAAGATGTCGTCCTCCACGGCGAAGGGCGCCGAGTTGACGACGGCGTCGGGCCTTCGCCTCGTCACGGCGGCCGCCGCCAAGCCGGCCGCCAACGTGACCGCGCTGGTGCGGCCCGAGCGAGTGCGAATCCTGCAGGCAGGAGGCGCCTGCTCCGGCGCCAATCTCTTCCCGGCGGAAATTCGCGGCAGGACCTATCTC
>JBIOEK010000650.1:0-1732 GCA_044445925.1 Hyphomicrobiales bacterium | reverse complement strand
ACGGTCGTCTCCATGAGGCCTTGGCGGGCGCTGTACAAGGCGACTTCCGCCTCGGCCGCATAAGGTCGCACCACGCCTGCACGCGCATCCGGCAAGGCCTCGACGGCGAGCAGCATCGCCGTACCGTCATCTTGGCCGATGTTCTGGTGAGCGAAATCCGCGAGAAAGCGCGACTGGGTCAGCAAACCCTTGTCGCGCTGCTCGATGGCGGCGCCCCGTTGCCAATAGGCAAGGCCTGCGAGGCCGAGAGCAGCGAGCAGCCCGACCGCCAGGCCCGCCGTCACGATGTTGCGCCGCCGCGTCGCCGCCCGGCGGCTTCGCCGGATGAAGCCCTGCATGTCCTCGGTCGGCACCGGCGCGCCTCGCGGGCGCGAAGCGATCCAGCGCTCGGCCTCCTCGAGCATCGGCGAGCGCAACAGCAAGCCTCTCGGCCGTTTCGCCAGCGCCCATCGGCGCGATTGCTCGCCGACCTCGGTATGCTTCCTGATCCAGTCGATATCGGTGTTCAGCGCCTCGACCAGCCGATCGACGCTCGCCTCGAACCGCGCTTCGTCGTCCAGGAAGATGAAATTCAGCGAGGCCAGCGCCTGCGGCAGCGCCTTGTCGTCGACGCGGCGGTAGACGATCGGAGCCAGCCGCTTGTTGCACGAGGCCGCGAAGGCGATCTCCTTGTGGCAAACCTCCGACGAAGCCGCATCCGGGCTGAGCACGAACACGACCGTGTCGGCTTGGGCGATCAGCGCCTCGATGCGCCGCCACCAGTCCTCGAAGGCGTAGATCTCGCTGCGGTCGATCAGAGGCTCGATGCCGCGCGCCTCGAGGGCCGCCTCGAGGCGGTCGGCGAAGGCCATGTCCTTGCGGGAATAGGAGATGAAGACCTTGGCCTTCGGCTCCGCCGCGCGTGCCGAGGCGGCGGCGCCATCCGCTGCGACTTCGCTCTGAGTCACCACGGCCAAACGCGCATCTTGCGCCCCTCACCTGGTTTCCGGGATTTGCCCCTATCCGAATGCTATTCGGAATCGCGGGAGGCTGTCACGCGGATCGATGGTGGGTCTGTTTGAATTTTAAAGAGGCGATAACCCGCGCTCGCTTGGGAGTAAGCCTGACAGTTTTGATTGGCCGGTCAGTGAAGGGGTTCGCCTATAAGACGAACAAATTGCAGCGGGACGGCCGGTCGCGAGTATCCGCTTAAGCATGGCACCTCCCTTTCTGCCGGCATGTCACCAATGAATGCCGACGTGCGCCATATAGTGAGTGAGGGGCGCGCGAAATGAAAACCGCCTAAGCCGCACGCTTTTAGTATGAGCCGCGCTTCGCCGGAACGATCTTCGCCTCTTCGGCCTCGACGAGCTTGACGA
Organism: Hyphomicrobiales bacterium; assembly: GCA_044445925.1. GTDB lineage: Bacteria > Pseudomonadota > Alphaproteobacteria > Rhizobiales > Beijerinckiaceae > GAS188. Next base: position 374 of record JBIOEK010000650.1, on the reverse strand, counting down.
TATCGGACATATCCCAAAGGCGACCCGTGACGCCGGCACAATAACGGTCAATATCCCGCACCGGGCTCCTGTCGAAGGTCAGACGCGATCATCATTCAGGATCATCACGGGCCTTCCAGCTTCGATCCGTAGGCTCGCAGCTTCAGTGGCATGCAAAGCCCGGCACAGAGTCCGGAGCATGCGTTGCCGCCCGCCTTCCCTTCGACCGGCCGCCTTCCCTCCACCATCTCCGCCGCCGACACCACTCGGCTTTGTTCGAGGCTTCACAGGTACTATGCAGCCGTCCGACTCCTCGCCTGTTCCGCGACAGCTTCGTCTCCTCGACTTCCTGTCGTGGCCCGGTATCGCAGAAGCGACTGCGGGCCAAGCGAGGT
>JBIOEK010000649.1:0-1733 GCA_044445925.1 Hyphomicrobiales bacterium | reverse complement strand
GGTCAAATATGTCGGCACCACCTCGAAGGTCCGCTTCTCGGTGCTGCAATCGGGCGAGATCGACGTGCTGATCAGGGATTCGACCCATACGCTGACGCGCAACACCGAGCTCGGTCTCTCCACGGCGGCGATCAACTTCTTCACCGGGGAAGCCTTCATGGTGCGCAAATCGCTCAACGTCGCCCATGCCAAGGAGCTGAACGGGGCTACCATCTGCGTGCTAACCGGTACCACGCTGGAGCTCAACATCGCGGACTTCGGACGCGCCAACAACATCAAGATCAACACCTTGCTGTTCGAGAAGCCCGAGGAAGCCTTCGCGGCCGCCGAAGCCGGGCGCTGCGACGGCTACACCGATGACGGCGGCAGCGTCGCTGCGGCGCGCTCGACGATGAAGAATGCCAATGACTGGGTGATCCTCCCCGAGCTGATCTCGCGGGAGTTCCTCGGCTCCTATGTGCGTCAAGGCGACGAGCGGTGGTCGATCCTCGTGAAATGGGTCCACTATGCGATGCTCGAGGGCGAAGTCCTCGGCATCACGAAAGCCAATGTCGATAAGATCAAGGCGGAGTCCAAGGACCCCGAGACGCGCAGCTTCCTCGGCCTCGAGGAGAATTTCGGCAAGTTCCTCGGCGTCGACAATGACTGGGCTTACCGGATCATCAAGACGGGCGGGAATTACGGCGAGAATTATGACACCTATTTCGGCCCGCTCGCCCTGCCGCGCGGCTGGAACGAACTCTACAACCATGGCGGCCTGCAATATCCGCTGCCCTGGCGTTGAGGCCTTGCCGGTGAGGGGCTGACGAGATGGTCAGGCGCCCGTCGACCCGCGCCTATGTCGGCCAGTGGATCTTCCTCCTGGTCGTCATCGCAGTCGGCGGGCTCCTCGTCTGGACGCTCGGCGACAATCTCGCGCTGAGGAACATGCATTTCGGATTCGGCTTCCTCGCCGCGCCGGCGCATTTCGACATCCCCTTCCATCTCATCTCCTGGTCGCTCTTCGACACCTACGGCCGGGCGTTGCTGGTCAGCCTGCTCAACACCTTGCTGGTCTCCGCCATGGGCATCGTCGCGGCGACGCTCGTCGGCCTCGCAGTCGGCATCATGCGGCTGTCGGTCAATTGGCTGATCCGCAACCTCGCTCTCGCCTTCATCGAGTTCGTGCGCAACACGCCCCAGCTCGTGCAGATCATCTTCTGGTATTTCGCCGTCCTGCAGACGCTGCCCCCGCCGCGCGGCAGCATCGTCATTCCAGGCGGGCTGCTCCTTAATATCCGCGGCCTCTACGTCCCTGACGCGATCCTAGGCGAGGGCAGCGAGCTCTTCTCCTGGCTGGCCCTCATCCTCCTCCTTGCGACGCCGTTGGTCTGGCTCCTCAAGCTCAAGGGGCGTCGCCTCGGCGCCAAGGCCCTCTTCCTGCCGCTGATCGCCGCCGGCCTTTTCGCTGCCGGAATCGAGCGCATCGAGCTCCCGAAACTCACTGGCTTCAACATCACCGGCGGCACCCAAGTCCCGCCCGAGCTCGTGGCGCTCTGGGCCGGGCTCTCGATCTATTCCTCGGCCTTCATCGCCGAGATCGTGCGCAGCGCCATCGAGGCCGTGCCGAAGGGCCAGCACGAAGCTGCGCGCTCGATGGGGCTCCGCGCTGCGCCGGTGCTGCTCCTGATCGTCCTGCCGCAAGCCATACGCATCATGGTGCCGCAGCTCACGAGCCAATATCTCAACCTGAT
>JBIOEK010000648.1:0-1745 GCA_044445925.1 Hyphomicrobiales bacterium | reverse complement strand
GGTGATCGCCTGGGCCGGGCAGATGGCCTCGCATAACTTGCAGGCGATGCAGCGCTCCTCCCCGTTCGGATAGCGGCGCAGAGCATGCTCGCCCCTGAAGCGCGGCGACAGCTGGCCCTTCTCGAAGGGATAGTTCAGCGTCGCCTTGGGCTTGAAGAAATAGCGCATCGACAAGAAGAAGGCGGAGACGAACTCCCTGAGGAACAAGGACTTCGCGGCATGATCGAGTTGCATCGCATGAACCTCGGGCTCAAGCTTGAGAGCGGTTTACGGGCTTGCGGCGAGCGACATGGCCAAGGGTGCGAATGCGCTCACGCTTCACACACCGACCGGCGCCCAACCGAATATCTGCAGAAAAGCCGCGACCACGACGACCATCGCGAGCGAAAGCGGCAGGAACACTTTCCAGCCGAGCCGCATCAATTGATCGTAACGATAGCGCGGCACCATGGCCTTGACCATGGAGAACATGAAGAAGACGACGCACAGCTTCGCAACGAACCACACGACGCCGGGGATCCAGGTGAAGGGAGGGAAGGCAAGAGGCGGCGACCAGCCGCCGAGGAACAGAATGGTCGTCATCGCGCACATGGTGGAGATGGCGACATATTCGCCCAGCATGAACATCATGTAGGGCGTCGAGGAATACTCGACCATGAAGCCGGCGACGAGCTCGGATTCGGCTTCCATCAGGTCGAATGGCGGCCGGTTGGTCTCGGCGAGCGCCGAGATGAAGAAGACGACGAACATCGGGAAGAGCGGCAGCCAATACCAGTTGAGGAAGTTCAGCCAGGGCAGCCCGACGAGGCTCGCGAGCCCATGCCCGTTCTGGGCCTCGACGATCGCCGTGAGGTTGAGGGAGCCCGCGCACATCACGACGGTGATGATCACGAAGCCGATCGAGACCTCATAGGACACCATCTGGGCGGCGCAGCGCAGCGCGGCGAGAAACGGATATTTCGAGTTCGAGGCCCATCCGGCCATGATCACGCCGTAGACGCCGAGCGAGGAGATGGCGAAGATATAGAGGATGCCGACATTGATGTCGGCGACCGCCCAGCCGAGCTGGACCGGAATGACGGCCCAGGCGGCGAGCGACAGGACGCAGGTGACGAGCGGCGCCAGGAGAAAGATGCCCTTGGATGCACCCGAAGGGATGATCGGCTCCTTGAACACGAATTTCAGGAGATCGGCGAAGCTCTGCAACAGCCCGAATGGCCCCACGACATTCGGCCCGCGGCGCAATTGCACGGCGGCCCAGATCTTGCGGTCGGCGAGCAGGATGAAGGCGACGCAGACGAGGAGCGCCACGAGCAGGACGAGGCTCTTGATCAAGACGATGAGGGCGGCAAGCAGCATGGCCGACATGTCTTACTCCGCCGCGATCTTGATTGCGCCGCGGGCAAGCTCGGAGCATTGCGCCATCACCGCCGAGGCCCGCGCGACGGCATTCGAAAGGTAGAAATCGCCGTCATCCTCGGCAAACGGCCCCGAGGAGGCGGAAGCCTCCAGGGCGGCGAGAGCGGCGAGCGCGGCCGCGCCGTCCGCAGGCGCAATGCGGCCGATCTCGGCAAGATGAGGATGCAGCTCGTAGAGCGCCTTGCGCAGTTTCGCCAGGGAATCGAAGGGCAATGCCTGCCCGATGGCGCCCGAAAGACCGCGCAGGATCGCCCAATCGTCGCGGGCATCGCCTGGCGGGAAGACCGCGCGCGCGGCCATCTGCACGCGCCCCTCGGTGTTGACAT
>JBIOEK010000647.1:0-1747 GCA_044445925.1 Hyphomicrobiales bacterium | reverse complement strand
GCCTCGGCTGATCCTGGTCGCGCCGCTCGTCGTGCCGGCCTTCGGCGTCGGGGAGGCGAGGCTGTGGAGCCATGCGCAGCTCCTGTCGTCGACGCCGCTGATCGATCGCGATGAGGCGGATGCCGCGATCGACGCGCTGCTCGACGCCGTCCGCCAAGGTCCGGCGCAAGCCTCGGGGCTGAGGCTGTCGCGCCTCGACGAAAGCGGGGTCTTCGCCGATCTCCTGCGCCAGGCCGCTGCTCGCGGCGGCCGAAACGTGCTGCGCTTCGAGCGTGCCATGCGGGCGCAGCCTCACCACGTGGCGAGCCGAACAAGCCCCGGCCACGGGCGGACCGTGATGGCGCGGACGCCGCGCCGCGTGCGCGAGGCCGTGGAGCATTTCCTGGCGATCGAGGCCCTGGGGCCGGCGGGCGAGAGCGGCGAGGCAATGCTGCTGTCGCCGCAGGCCTCGGCTTTCCTGCGCGTCGTCACGCGCTCGCTGGCGCGCAGGCGGTGCTGCCATGTCGAGCTTCACATGTCGCAGGGCCAGCCGGTCGGCGCCGATATCGTCCTGCGCTCGGGAGCGCGTGACATCTTGTGGAAGACGACGCGCTCCGACGCATCCGTTGCGTCGGGTAAGGCCAATGGGCCGGTTGCGGCGACGAGCTCCGAGAGGAAGGCAAGCGTCGACTGGTTGATCGCGGCGCGCCCCGGCAGATCGCCGGCCATATTGGCGCTCGCTGCGCGCGACCGCTTGAGCCGCCGCTTGCGCGAGATGGTCAAGCGAGCCGTGCGAGGACGGTAGCTGCACGGCTGGCCCAAGGATGCGCTCCGACCCGAGCTCATCGGGCCCTGGAGTTCTCGAGTCGCCCTGGGGAGGGCGCCTGCGCCTCTCCCCGCTTGCCGAGCGCGAGCGGGGAGGGGGCAGGCGAAACCCGTTGCCCCAAAGCCCTTCAGGCCTCGGCGCGCAGCTGACGCCTGATCACCTTTCCGGTGGTGGTGAGCGGCAAGCTATCGCGGAAGGCGACCTCGCGAGGATATTCATGGGCCGAGAGCCTTGCCCGCACGAAGGCTTGGATATCCGCGGCGAGCGCATCGGAGGGCGTGCGCCCCTCCTTCAGCACCACGAAGGCCTTGACGATCTCGGTGCGCAGCGCGTCCGGCTTGCCGACCACGGCCGCGAGCGCCACCGCCGGATGCTTGATCAGGCAATCCTCGATCTCGGTCGGGCCGATGCGGTAGCCGGCCGAGGTGATGAGGTCGTCGGTGCGCCCGCTGAAGCGCACATAGCCCTCGGCGTCCGCGACGCCCATATCGCCCGTCGTCATCCAGTCGCCGATGAATTTCTCGCGTGTCGCCTCCGGGCGGTTCCAGTAGGCGAGGAACATCACCGGGTCCGGCCGGCGGACGGCGATCTCGCCGGCTTCGTCCGGCCCGCAGGGCGTGCCGTCCGGGCGGATGATCGCCACCTCATGCCCCGGCACCTTCTTGCCGATGGCGCCGGGCTTCACCACCCCCAGCGCTCCGCAGGAGGCGAGGACGAGATTGCATTCCGTCTGGCCGTAGAACTCGTTGATGGTGAGCCGGAGCGCCTCGCGCCCCCAGGCGAGCGTCTCGGCGCCGAGCGCCTCGCCGCCCGAGCCGATGGTACGCAGCCGAAGCTCGAAGCGAGCCCGCGGTTCCTTCACGGTGCGCAGCATGCGCAGCGCAGTCGGCGGGATGAAGGTATTGCGCACCTCGTAATCCGCCATCAAGCGGAAGGCGTCCT
>JBIOEK010000646.1:0-1752 GCA_044445925.1 Hyphomicrobiales bacterium | reverse complement strand
GCGCCTCCCTGCGGGGACGATGCGGCGGCCACGGGTGAAGCTGTCAGGGCTGATAGCTCTTGCCGGCAAAGGACCAGGGACGGACGAGATCGCCCGGTTCCGGCCAAGGCTGGGGCTGAGTGAGCGTCAGCGCATTCGGATAGTCGGGATAGGGCAGCTTGCCGATGCTGCCGGCCCAGCCGGCGGGGATGAAGCAGGGCCGCGACGGGATCGTCCAGCCGAGCTTCTCATAGGTCTTCTGCATGAATCTCGCATCGAACGAATCCTCGAAATCGCGGGCCATGAGAGGCTTGACGAGGCGGTTTCGATCCTTGAGCCATTTGGCGATGCGCGCATCCTCCTCTCCCCAGAATTTGGCCAGCGGGTAGGAGTAAGTCGGCTTGTAGAGATTGTTGTAGAGCCTCGTCTGCTGCAGCAGCAGATCCCGCCCGTAGCTCTTGAGCATCGGCTCGGCTGCCAGGAGGTCGGCGGCCTTGTCCGGATAGAGGCGTATCCACAAGCTCGCCTCCATGAAGGCGTCGCTGATCGCCTGCACCACATCGGGAACATTGTCGATCAGCTCCTGGCGATCGTAGTAGCGCCCTTCATAGTAGTTATAGGGAAAGATGGTGTCGATCTCCTTCCCGTTCCTGCGCTCATCGGTCAGGATGGTCACCGAGGGCTCCCAGGGCACGACGGCCGCGATGCCGCGCGCCATGGTCAACTGCTCGGCGATCGGCATGTTCTTGAGGATGACGTCCTTGCCGATCGTCAGTCCCGTCACCTCCGCGGCCTGCGTGAAGTAGAACTCCGCGGACGAGCCCGTCACGATGCCGATCACGGCCGGCGGGTTGAGGCCCTTGAGGTCGGAGAGGCTCTTGAGAGGGGAATCGAGAGGCACGACCGTCGAGTGCTTCAGATTGGGAGCCACGATGGCCAAGGCCTTGACCGGCACGCCGCGATCGATGAGCGAGGTGAAGGGGAAATTCCCGCCATTCCCCACTTGCACGCGGTTCGAGGCGACGGCTTCGTTCACGTCGGGGCCGGCCGCGAAGGCCTGGAACTTCGTCTCGAGCCCGCGCCTCGCCAGGAGATCGGTCTTCGACAGGACGACATTGATCGTGTTCTGGCCGGAAAACGGACCTTGCCAGCCGAAAGAAAGCGGCCACCAGCCCTTCTCCTTCAACCAGGCGACGGATTTGTCCGAAGCCCTTTCGTCGGGCAGCGGCCATCCCCAATCCGTGAAGCTCTTGTCTTGAGCCTTCAGCTCCTGCGCCTTCATCAAGCCTGTGGCATAGAGCGCCACAGAGGCCACCCCGAGGCCTGCGTCCCGTCGCGTCAATCGCCTCATCGTCGCCTCCCGTCATTTGCGTGGCCGCCCGTTTCGGCAGTCCACATAAGCGTGAGTTGCTAAGTAGCCTCGATGACGAACAGGACGCGCCCATATTCGACGAGCTCGCCGTTTTCCGCGCCGATCGACGCGACAAATCCGTTCGTCTCGGCGTAGATCGTCGTGAATAGCTTCATGACCTCGATCACGCAGAGCGGCTGGCCTTGCTTTACCGGAGTGCCGAGCTCGACGAAGGGAGGGGCGGTCGGTGACGGCGCCCGGTAAAAGGTGCCGACCATGGGCGCGGCAATCTCGGTCCCGGCCACGCCCGCTCGCCTCGCGCCCCGGTCCGCCGCCAGGTCCGTCGCGCGGAAAGCCCCGCTCGCCGGCGTCTGGGCAATTGCCGGCCGCCGCTCGGGGATATCCGCGCCCGCGCCGCGACG
>JBIOEK010000645.1:0-1764 GCA_044445925.1 Hyphomicrobiales bacterium | reverse complement strand
GCCGATCGTCGGGCTCCAGCTTTCGCTCGATTTCTGCGACGCCGAGCGCCAGCGCCAGGCGCGCAAGCGGCTGGCCTCGATCGTCCTCATCGCCGCCGACGCCAAGGGTTATGCGAATTTGATGCGGCTTTCGAGCCGGGCGCTGATCGATGCGGCGGCGAGCGGCAGGCCGCATCTGCGTATCGAGCAGATCGAGAGCGCGAGCGAAGGGCTGATCGCGCTCACGGGCGGCCCCGACGGACCGATCGACGAAGCCATCACCGAACGGCGGGCCGATCTCGCCGAAGCGCGCCTGGAGCGCCTTGCCGGCGCTTTCGGCGACCGGCTCTATGTCGAGATCCAGCGGCATGGGCTTGCGAGCGAGCGCGCCGTCGAGCCGGCGCTTCTCGATCTCGCCTATCGGCGCCATATCCCGCTCGTCGCCGCGAACGAGCCCTATTTCGCCGGAAGGGAAGATCACGAGGCCCATGACGCGCTGCTGGCCATCGCCGAGGGGCGCCTCGTCTCCGATGACCAGCGCCGTCACGTGACGCCGGAGCACGGCTTCAAGACGCGGGCCGAGATGGGGGCGGTGTTCGCCGACTTGCCCGAGGCCTTGCGCAACTCGGTAGAGATCGCGCTGCGCTGCAGCTACCGCCCGCGCGTGATGAAGCCGATCCTGCCGCGCTTCAGCGGGGCAGGGACGAGCGCCGACGAGGATGCGGTGCTCGATCGCCAGGCGGCAGAGGGCCTCGCCGCCCGCCTCGCGGCGCATGGATTGGCTCACGGCCTCTCCGAGGAGGACTACCGCTCGAGGCTTGCCTTCGAGCTCGGCGTGATCAAGCGGATGGCCTATTCGGGCTACTTCCTCATCGTCTCCGATTTCATCAAGCAGGCCAAGCTCAAGGGCATCGCGGTCGGGCCGGGGCGCGGCTCCGGTGCGGGCTCGCTCGTCGCCTGGAGCTTGATGATCACCGATCTCGATCCGATGCGCTTTGGCCTGCTGTTCGAGCGTTTCCTCAACCCCGATCGCGTGTCGATGCCGGATTTCGACGTGGATTTCTGCATGAACCGCCGCGAGGAGGTGATCGACTATGTGCGCGAGCGCTATGGCGCGGATCGCGTGGCGCAGATCATCACTTTCGGCACCTTGCAGGCACGCGGCGTCATGCGCGATGTCGGGCGCGTCCTCGAAATGCCCTATGGGCAGGTCGACAAGCTGACCAAGCTCGTGCCGCAAAACCCCGCAAATCCGATTCTGCTGAAGGCGGCGATCGAAAGCGAGCCGAGATTGGCGGCCGAAGCCAAGGCCGATCCCCGGGTCTCCCGCATGCTCGACATCGCCCAGAGGCTCGAAGGGCTGCATCGCCATGCCTCGACCCACGCCGCCGGCATCGTGATCAGCGACAGGCCGCTCGAGGAGGTGGCGCCGCTGACGCGCGATCCGCGCTCGGGGATGCTGGTGACGCAATTCAACATGAAATGGGTCGAGCCGGCGGGGCTCGTGAAATTCGACTTCCTCGGCCTTCGCACGCTGACCATCCTGCAGACGGCGGTCGAGCTCATTTCCCGCCGCGGCATCGCGGTCGATCTCGCCGCGATCCCGCTCGACGACAGGGCGACCTTCGAGATGCTGCAGCGAGGCGAGACGGTCGGCGTGTTCCAGGTGGAAGGCTCAGGCATGCGCCGCGCGCTCGTCGAGATGCGCGCCGACCGTTTCGAGGACCTGATCGCGCTCGTCGCCCTCTACCGGCCGGGCCCGATGGCGTATATCCCGCTCTATTG
>JBIOEK010000644.1:0-1766 GCA_044445925.1 Hyphomicrobiales bacterium | reverse complement strand
GCGCTCGATCAGCTCTGGCGCTCGGCGCGTACCCATAACGCCTGGCAGGATCGGCCCGTGCCCGACGAGCTGCTGCGGGAGGCCGTCGAGATCGCCAAGATGGGGCCGACGAGCGCCAACAGCTCGCCCTTGCGCATCCTTTTCGTGCGCTCAAAGGAAGGCAAAGAGCGCTTGAGGCCGCACTTGGGCGAAACGAACGTCGTCAAGACGATGACGGCGCCGGTGACGGCGATTCTCGCCTATGACCTCGCGTTCTACGCGCTTCTCCCACGCCTCTTCCCCCATGCGGATGCCCGGCCCTGGTTCGAGGGCAAGGAGGCTCTCATCCGCGACACCGCATTCAGGAACAGCAGCCTGCAAGGCGCCTACCTCATGCTGGCGCTGCGGGCGCTCGGCCTCGATTGCGGCCCGATGTCGGGTTTCGATAATGCCAAGGTCGATGCCGAATTCTTCCCGGGCTCGCAACTCCGCGCCAATTTCCTCTGCAACATCGGCTTCGGCGAGCCGTCGAAGCTCTTCGCGCGCAGCCCGAGGCTGGCGTTCGACGAGATCGCGCGCACCGTTTGAGGCGGCGCCGGAATGGGCCGGAGCCGGCGCGCCCTTGAGCGCGGGGCCTCGCCGCATGCTGGACATTCCGATGGCCGGGGCGATATCTCGGAAGGTCTGCCGAGTCTAGAATTACGGCAACACCGCTTCAAAGAACGAGATGGAGATGGACAGTGATCGAACGCAGACCCTTCGGCAGCCTCGGCGGCGCGGATCACGGCTGGCTCAATGCCAAGCATCATTTCTCTTTCGCCGGCTATCATGATCCGAAACGCGTGCACTGGGGCTCGCTGCGCGTGTGGAACGACGACACGATCGCCCCGCACAGCGGATTTCCGCTCCATCCGCATTCGGACATGGAGATCATCACCTACGTCCGCAAAGGTGCGATCACCCACAAGGACAATCTCAGCAACGAGGGCCGCACGCCCGCGGGCGATGTCCAGGTAATGTCGGCGGGCACGGGCATCGTCCATTCCGAGTACAATCTGGAGCCGGAGGAGACCCAGATCTTTCAGATCTGGATCCTGCCGACGAGCCGCGGCAAATCCCCGTCCTGGGGCCAAAGGCCCTTTCCCAAGGACGATCGCTCCGGCCGTTTCGTGACCCTCGCCAGCGGCTTCGAGGGCGACCGCGAGGCGCTGCCGATCCGCGCCGATGCCCGCGTTCTCGGTGCCACGCTCAAGGCCGGCGTTACCGCCGACTATGCGCTGGGTGCCGCCCGCCACGGCTATCTGGTGCCGACCCTCGGCGTGGTCGAGGTCAACGGCGTCCGCATCGACGCCCGCGACGGTGCCGCGATCAACGGCGTCGATACGCTTCACGTCACGGCCCTCGAGGATGCCGAGGTCGTGCTCGTCGACGCCGCCTGACTCGGACATGGTATCATGCTGCCGTGCATGTTGCGCACTCGGCAAGCTGACGGGAGAGCGCGATGATCGAGCTCGTCATTGAGCAGCGGCGACGGAACCTTGGCGGCTTCGAGGTCGGGCGCGTCCTGCCTTATGCGAAGCGGCGCATGGTCGGGCCCTTCGTCTTTTTCGATCACATGGGCCCGGTCGACTTCCCGCGCGGCATCGCGAAATCCGTGGATGTGCGGCCGCACCCGCATATCGGGCTCTCTACCGTGACCTATCTCTTCGAGGGCGAGATCATGCACCGCGACAGCGTCGGCTCGGAGCAGGCCATCCGGCCGGGCGAGGTCAATTGGATGACGGCCG
>JBIOEK010000643.1:0-1771 GCA_044445925.1 Hyphomicrobiales bacterium | reverse complement strand
GGTCACCGAAGCGCTCGCCGTCGTCGGGCTTTCGGGATTCGAGAACAGGGCGCCGGGTCAGCTCTCGGGGGGGCAACGCCAGCGCGTCGCCCTGGCGCGCTGCCTCGTGCAGGCACCGAACCTGGTGTTCCTGGACGAACCTCTTGCCAATCTCGATGTGCATCTTCGGGCCTCGATGATGGACGAGTTCGCCGACTTCCATCGCCGCAGCGGCAGCACCATGGTCTACATCACACATGACCAGGCCGAGGCTATGGCGTTAGCCGACCGCATCGCCGTCATGGATCGCGGCCGGCTTGTGCAGCTCGCCACTCCGGCGGAGCTTCACAACAGGCCAGCAACCGAGATGATCGCGAGTTTCATCGGCGGCGGCATGGTTCTCGACAGCGAGGTGCGGGAGGGAGACGGCGAGGGACGCTGCGTGGTGCGCGTGCTCGGGGCCGATTTCAAAGCCCGCTGCGGCGCCCGGCGGCCGCAAGGTGAGGCGGTCAAGCTGGCCGTCTATCCCAGCGCCTTGACGGTGAGCCGCGGAGACGAGCCCGGTATCGCGTGCCGGATTCTGCGGGCAGTCTACCAGGGAGGCCACTATCGCGTCGAAGTCGCCCCGGAGACAGCTCCGCAGATCCGCTTCGTCATGCATGTGAGCGAGCCGGCTCAGCCGACCGAAGGCGAAGCGATCCGTGTTGCGATCGGCGACGGCTGGGTCATCCCCCGCATCGAGGACTAGGCGGCGTGAAGCTCCATTTCCTTGGCGGCTTCTCCGAAAAGGGCCGCACTTGCGTGGGGGTCGAGAGCGGGGCCGCATCGATCCTCCTCGATGTCGGCATCAATACGAGCGCCTCGGGCCGTGAGTATTACCCCGCCATTTCCGAGGCCGCGCTGGCGAAGACCGACGCGATCCTGATCACCCACGCGCATGAGGATCATATCGGCGGGCTCGGCTGGTGTGCCTCCAACGGCTTCAAAGGCCGGGTGCTGATGACGGCCGAGACGCGGACCGAAATGGACGCGTGCCTTGCCGACTATGCGCAGCCCCAGGACCGCGCCAAGGCGGCTGGTCTCGCCATCGAGACCTTCCCGCCCGGCAAGACGCTACGCCTCGGCGATCTCACGGTGGAGACGGGTCGCTCCGGGCATGCCGTGGGAGGCGTCTGGTTTCGGGTCCGGCAGCGGAACTCCCCATCCCTCCTCTACTGCGGCGACACGGTTCCACACAGCACCGTCCTGGCGATGGACGAGCCGCCGAAGAGCGAGATCCTCGTTTTCGATGCCTCCTACGGAGACGATCCGGTCTCAAGGTCGCAGCGCGTGAGAGACATCCGGCGATGGGTCGCGGACGCAGGCGAGGCTTGCCTGCTGCCGACGCCGCTGATCGGTCGCTCGCTCGAGCTTCTTGCCGCGCTTGGCCCTGCGGTGGCTATCCATCGCGGCATGCGGGACGCATTGGCGCAGCAGATCGGAAATGCCTCATGGCTTCGGCGCCAGATGCCCGAGCGCCTTCGGGCGGTCCTGAATGGAGCGATCGACTGGTCGGATAAGGACCCGTTCCCCATTGCGCCTCTGCTGACGGACGACGGGATGGGTATCGCAGGGCCAAGCGCGTTGGCGATCCCAAGAGCCATCGCCGAGGGCGTGCCGATGCTGATGACGGGGCACCTCCCGAAGAACAGCCGGGCTGAAGTCGCCGTGCGGCAGGGGAAGGCCGACTGGATCCGCCTCCCCACCCATCCTACCTGGCCGGAATCGCTGGATCTGATCCGCTTGTGCGAGC
>JBIOEK010000642.1:0-1784 GCA_044445925.1 Hyphomicrobiales bacterium | reverse complement strand
GTCTGGGGGCTGTCCTACGAGGAATTTCCCTTCGAAATTTTCACCTGGAGCGACTATGAAGACTCCGCCTTTGCCGGCCATGGCATCGTCTCAGGCCTGCTGCGCCATCTCTTCGCCTATGACCGGGTCCTGTCGAGCTGGAAGGCGCTGCTGCAGGCACGAGGCTTGGTCCGAGCCACGATGAAGCGCAACGGCGTCGCGACCTTTAGCGGCGATCCCGTCGAAGGGCCGGCGATCGCGCGGCTTTTCGAGAGCGAGCTCAAAGGAATGAGCCGCAATATCTTGTTTCCAAGAGCGGGGCCGGCGATGGACGAGGCGCATGACAAGCTGAGACGCCGGCTCGCCGAGCTCAAGGCCGCCGGCTTCGATGTCGATCTCGTGATCGTGCCTCTGCACATCTGGCGGCTCGAATTCTTCCGGCAAACTGGCATCGAGATCAAGTCCGATGCCTGGAAGCGGGGTATCGCCGCAACGGTCGAGAGGCTGGCTACGGCACCCGGCTCCGGCAAGCTGCGCTTCTTCGACTTCGCGAGGCCGCACCCTTTCGTCGAGCAACCGGTCTATGCGCCGCCCCCTCCCGGCGAAAGGCGCTATTATCTCGAGAGCTCGCATTTCTATCCCTGGCTCGGCGACAAGGTGCTCGCAAGGGTGTTCGGCAAGGCGCAGGAACCCGAGAAGGAGGATGAGCCCTTCGGGCGCGAGATCGGGGAAGGCGCCGGATCGATTTCGATCGATAGCGACATCGCCACGGCCAAGACGGCGTTCGACCTTTGGGAGGCTGCGCATCAAGACGATGTCAGCTATGTGAAGAAGCTCATCTCGCCGTGACGGATTGGCCTTATCGGGTGCGGCGGCACCGCGGAGGAAAGGCAGCCACAAGATGACGATGGACGAGGTCTTGCGCGAGTTCCGCGAGGCGGGCGCCTTGCTCGAGGGCCATTTCATCCTGAGCTCGGGCCTGCACTCGCCGCTCTATCTGCAGAAGAATCTCGTCTTCTGTGATCCGCCGCGCACCGAGCGCCTGTGCCATGCTCTCGCCGCGAAGGCCAAGGCCCGGTTCGGCGAGGTCGATATCGTCGTCTCGCCCGCGGTCGGCGGCATCATCCCGGGCTTCGAGACGGCGCGCGCGCTCGGCGCCAAGGCGATCTTCGTCGAGCGCGAGGAGGGCAAGTTCAGGTTCAGGCGCGGCTTCGCCATCTCGGCGGGCGCGCGCGTGCTGATGGTCGAGGATATCGTGACCACGGGCCTCTCCTCGCGCGAATGCCTCGCCGCGATCGCTTCCGAGCCCGGCGAGATCCTGGGCGCCGCCTGCCTCATCGACCGGTCCGCAGGCAAGGCCGATCTCGGCGTCCCGCTCGTCGCGCTCGCGAGCCTCGACGTACCTTCCTATCCGGCCGACAGGCTGCCGCCCGAGCTCGCCGCGATCCCCGCGGTGAAGCCGGGCAGCCGAGGATTGCAAGGTTGATCCATGAGCGCAGACCCCAAGCCCTCTCGCATCCGCCTCGGTATCAATGTCGACCATGTCGCGACCTTGCGCAATGCGCGCGGCGGGACGAAGCCGGACCCGGTGCGCGCCGCGCTCGCCGCGATCGAGGCGGGCGCCGACGGCATCACTGCGCATCTGCGCGAGGATCGCCGCCATATCCGCGACGAGGACATGGCGCGCCTGAAGGCTGAAATCTCGAAGCCCCTGAACTTCGAGATGGCGGCGACGCAGGAGATGCTCGAGATCGCCCTCAAGGTCAGGCCGCATGCGGTGTGCCTCGTGCCCGAGAAACGAGAGG
>JBIOEK010000641.1:0-1785 GCA_044445925.1 Hyphomicrobiales bacterium | reverse complement strand
GGCGGCGTCAAGGCGCTGAAATTCTGGCAAAGGCTGCTCGACGAGAAGCTCGCCTCGCCCGATGTGCTGATCCGCACCCAGTTCGATTCGACCGGCACCTTCAATGCCGGCAACGCCGCCATGGTCATTTCCGGACCATGGGAGCTGCCGCGCATGTCGAAGGACGCGAAGTTCGACTATCGCGTCGCCATCCTGCCGACCGAGACGGCAGGCGGCCCGCATGCCTCGGCGCTCGGCGAAGGCGACAACGTCATACTCGCCTCGAGCAAGCATCCAAAGGAGGCGTTCTGGTTCGTCGAATACCTCTACGAGCAGATGCCGCGGGTGTGGAACGAGTTCGGCTTTCTGCCCGCCTATCCGGTCGACCTCAAGGAGCCGAATTGGCCCAAGCACTACGCCGTCTTCGTCGAGAGCATGAGCTATGCGCGGGTGCGCGGCCCGCATCCTGAATGGCAGAAGATCTCGAAGGCGATCCAGACGGCCATCCAGTCCGCCCTCACGCATCAGGCCGATGCCGAGACGGCGCTCGCAACCGCCGCGGCGAGCATCAAGGAGGTGCTGAAGTGAGGCGAGGGGCGCGCCTGTCGCCGGGGGAGGCGCGCCCAGCCCAAGAGCCGCGCAATCGCGCATGAGCGAGGGGGCGCAGAGCGCGCGGTCCGGCAGGGGGTTCCGGACGCTGCTCGTCTTGCTGGCGCTCGGCTATCTCGTCCTCTTCTCAGCCTTCCCGCTCCTCTACAACGTCGTCATCTCCTTCCAGGACATCGACCTCTTCAGCCTCGCGGACCTGCGCAAGCCGTTCGTCGGCTTCGCGAACTACCGGGCGCTGTTCGCGCGGCCGGAGTTCTGGCCGATCCTGTGGAACACGGTGCTGTTCGTGACGCTGTCGATCGTCTTCCAGGTGACGATCGGCTTCCTTCTCGCAATGTTCTTTCTGCAGGAATTCCCGGGCGCCTCGACCATTCGCGGGCTGTTCCTGGCCGGCTGGATCGTGCCCGGCCTCGTGGTCGGCGCCATTTGGAAATGGATCCTCGCCGGCGATTTTGGCGTCCTGAACTATGCGCTGACCTCGCTGCATCTGAGCTCCGCCAAGATCTTCTGGCTCTCGGACCCAAAGATCGCGCTCTACGCCGTCATCCTGGTCAATATCTGGCTCGGCGTGCCGTTCAACATGCTGCTGCTCTCGGTCGGGCTCGCCGCCATCCCGAAGGATGTCTACGAGGCGGCCGCCATCGACGGCGCGGGGCCCCTCATGCGGTTCGCGAGGATCACGCTGCCCTTGATGCGCGCCAGCCTCGGCGCCGTCATCTCGCTCGGCGTCGTCTTCACCCTCCACCAGTTCGACCTGATCGCCGCGCTCACGCAAGGGGGCCCGTCGGACAGCTCGAACGTCGCCCAGTTCTGGTCCTGGCAATTGTCCTTCCAGACCTACGAGATCGGCCAGGGCGCCACGATCTCTGTGCTGATGATCCTCGTGGTCGTGGTGGTGGCGCTCGTCTATGTGCGCTCGACCCGGCTCGAGCAGGCAGCCTGAGGCGACGAGATGAGACCCCGCCTCCTCCTCGCCCTGGGCCTGCTGTTCGCTGCGATCTATCTCTTCCCGCTCTATTGGATGTATGCGACCTCGGTGAAGAGCTCGCAGGAGATCTTCCGCTATCCGCCGACCTTCTGGCCGGCCGAGCCGACGCTCAACTTCCTGCGCGTCTTCATCGACCACAGCATGAGCCGCTATCTGTGGAACTCGCTGGTCATCGCGCTCGGCACCACGGCGGTCGTCGCCGTGTTCGG
>JBIOEK010000640.1:0-1792 GCA_044445925.1 Hyphomicrobiales bacterium | reverse complement strand
GCGCAGAACAGCCCGTCGCGCTCCGGCTTGAAGGTGCGGTAGTTGATCGTCTCCGGCTTCTTGATCTCGCCGTAAGACCAGGAGCGGATGCGCTCCGGGCTGGCGATCGAGATCTTGATCTGGTCGAAGCTTTGCGGCCCCGAGACCTGGCCGAAGATGTTCATCAACTCGTTCATGAACGATCCCTCTTACAATAAACCCTGTGAACCTTGCCGATGCCGGTCAATAGTTGCGCTGCTCGAGCTCGACGTTGAGACCCAAGGACCGCAGCTCCTTCACCAAGACGTTGAAGGATTCCGGTATGCCGGCCTCGAAATTGTCGTCGCCGCGAACGATCGCCTCATAGACCTTGGTGCGGCCCGAGACGTCGTCCGATTTGACGGTGAGCATTTCCTGGAGCGTGTAGGCGGCGCCATAGGCTTCGAGCGCCCACACCTCCATTTCGCCAAAGCGCTGGCCGCCGAACTGCGCCTTGCCGCCCAGCGGCTGCTGGGTCACGAGGCTGTAGGGGCCAATGGAGCGCGCGTGGATCTTGTCGTCCACCAGATGATGGAGCTTCAGCATGTAGATGTACCCGACCGTCACGCGGCGATCGAAGAACTCGCCGGTGCGGCCGTCGATGAGACGCACTTGGCCCGACGAATCGAGCCCCGCCTCCTCCAGCATCTTGACGATGTCTGCCTCGCGGGCGCCGTCGAACACCGGGCTCGCCACCGGCACGCCGTTGCGGAGATTATTCGCCAACTCGAGCACTTGCTCCTCGTCCATCTCCTTGATGTCGGCCTGGTCGGCGCGGTCGCCATAGACCGTGTTGAGGAACCGGCGCAGCTCGCGCGTTTGGTTGCCGCTGCGCTTGGCCTTGTCGAGCAGGTCGCCGATCTGACGGCCCAACCCCGCCGAGGCCCAGCCGAGATGGGTTTCCAGAATCTGCCCGACATTCATGCGGCTCGGCACGCCGAGCGGATTGAGCACGATGTCCACGGGCGTTCCGTCCTCGAGATAGGGCATGTCCTCGGCCGGCATGATGCGCGAGACCACGCCTTTGTTGCCGTGACGGCCGGCGATCTTGTCGCCGGGCTGGAGCTTGCGCTTCACCGCGACGAAGACCTTGACCATCTTCATCACGCCGGGCGGCAATTCGTCGCCGCGCTGGAGCTTCTCGACCTTGCTTTCGAAGCGCTCCTGCAGCTTCTCGGTCGAATCGTCCATCTGCTTCTTGAGCGCCTCGATATCCGACATGCGCCGGTCGTTCTTGATCGCGATCTGGCGCCACTGATGGTCGGGAATTTTCTCGAGCTCTTCCTTGGTGAGCTTGGTACCGGCCTTCACGCCCTTGCCGCTCGCCACTTCCTGGCCGTGCAAGAGCTTCTCGAGGCGCGAATAGAAGCTGCGCTGGAGGATCGCCTTCTCGTCGTCGCGATCCTTGGTGAGCCGCTCGATCTCGGCCCGCTCGATCGCGAGCGCGCGCTCGTCCTTATCGACGCCGCGGCGCGAGAATACGCGCACCTCGACGATGGTGCCCGATACGCCGGGCGGCAGACGCAGCGAGGTGTCGCGCACATCCGACGCCTTCTCGCCGAAGATGGCCCGCAGCAGCTTTTCCTCGGGCGTCATCGGCGATTCGCCCTTGGGCGTCACCTTGCCGACCAGGATGTCGCCGGGCTTCACCTCGGCGCCGATATAGACGATGCCGGCCTCGTCGAGATTCTTGAGCGCCTCTTCGCCGACATTGGGGATGTCGCGGGTAATCTCCTCCTGGCCGAGCTTGGTGTCGCGCGCCATCACCTCGAAT
>JBIOEK010000639.1:0-1806 GCA_044445925.1 Hyphomicrobiales bacterium | reverse complement strand
CCGCGGAGATGTTCTCGTTGACCTGCAGCCAGATATAGGGGTTGTCTTTCCAGACGATATCCTGGACTTGCGCCAACAAGGCATCCTGGCGCGCCTTGTCGCCCAAGCGGTCGGCCTGCACCAGGAGCTCGTCGACCTTGGGGTTGCGGTAGCGGCCGATATTCCAGACATCCGGCCGCGCCGCGTCATCCGCATTCGACTTGAACAGCGAAGCGAGATGGTAGAGGCCCGAGGCGTTCGACGGGTTGAATCCGAACATGGCGAGGTCCCATTTCAGATTGGCGCGATCCTGCCTCAGCGCGTCCCAATAGGCGCCGCCCTCGATCTTGGTGATGGCGACATCGGCGCCGACCTGCTTCAAGGAGTTCGCCACGACCTCGGAGACCGAGACGTCGTTTGGAAACAGCCCCTCCGGCGTGAACAAGGCGAGCTTGAGCGGCTTTGCGGCGCTAAACCCCGCATCGGCCAAAAGCGCCTTGGCCTTCCCCTGGTCGAAGACGAGCTTGCCTGCCGAATGGTGGCCGGCCGTGTTGAAGGCGAGCGGGGAATCGGGTGCACGCGCATAGCCGAAGAAGACCTTCTCGGCGATGGCGTCGACCGGCACGGCGAGGTTCATGGCCTCGCGGACGCGCGGGTCATTGAGCGGCTCATGCGAGAGGTTGATGGCAAAGCCCATCGGCCTCAAGCCGGGCTTGGAGATCACCATAAGGTTGGGGTCGCTCTTCAAGGGGCCGATCAAGGCCACCGGCACGGCGTCGATGACGTCGACCGCTCCCGTGCGCAGGGCCGAGAGGCGGGTCGCCGGCTCGACGATGGCGCGGAAGGTGATCTTCGAGGTTGCGGGCTTGCCGCCCCAATAGCGATCGAAGGCCTCGACGACCAATTCCTGTCCGGGCGTGAAGCTCGTCATCTTGAAGGGACCTGCCCCTACCGGATGCTGCGCGATGCCGGTATCGCCGAACTTCTCGATGGCTGCCGGCGAGACGATCGCGCCCGAACCGTGGGCGAGCGAGTTCGGGAGCTGCGAGAACGGCGTCTTCAGGCGGATGACGACGGTGAGCGCGTCGGGCGTTTCCACGCCCGCCAGCGGATCCCATAAAGGCCTGTTGGTCGGATTGCGGGTCTTGTCGATCAGCCGTTCGAGATTGACGCGCACAGCTGTGGCATCGCAGGGCGTGCCGTCGTGGAACACGAGGCCCGCGCGCAGCTTGAGCATCGCGGATAATAGATCATCGGCCATCTTGAAGGTCTCGGCGAGCTCGGGCGAGATGTTCATCTGCGCATCGAAGTCGAGAAGCCGATCATAGAGGCACAGCGCCGCCTCATAGCCGCCGGGATAGCCCGTGAAGGTGCCATGGGCCGGATCGAGCGTCAGCACGGGGGTGCTCTGGCCGAAGGTCAGCGAGCCGGGGCCCGCCCCCGATTGCGCCAGCGCGCGCAAGCCCGGCGAGAGCATGGCTCCCGCGCCCGCACCCGCGAGGCAAGTCAGAATCTGGCGTCGTTTCATTTAGGTTGCCTCCCTCTTGCTTGTCGCCGCGACAGTCTCGGTCGCCGGAACGAACAGCTCGTTCCAGGTGAATATGGCCGGCGCGCCGCCGGTATGGACGAAAACCAGAAGGTCACCGCTTGTGTAGCGCCCATCGCGGATATGGGCGATCATGCCGGCCGCGGCCTTGCCGGTGTAGATCGGATCGAGCACGATGCCCTCGAGCTGCGCGAACAGGCGCACGGCATCGATGCTCGCTTGCGTGGGGATGCCGTAGCCTTCGCCGACGAAACCTCGATCGTTGAGGATCTCGGCGGGCT
>JBIOEK010000638.1:0-1845 GCA_044445925.1 Hyphomicrobiales bacterium | reverse complement strand
CCGCTTTGCCGAATACGCAGATCGGCGCGCCCGTTGGGGCGAGCTGATCGATGAGCTCGAGCGCTGGTCGAAGGAGCGCACAAGGCAAGAGATCCAGGCGATTTTCGATCACTACGGCGTGCCGTCCTCGCCCTATCGAACTGTGAAGGAGGCGATGGCCGACCCGCAATTGGCGCATCGCGGCGCCTTCGCCCCGATACGCGATGCCGGCGGCTCGTTCCTGGCGCTCAACCCGCCGTTCCGGATGTCCGCCACGAAGGCTGCCGCGGCCCCCTATGTGGCGGCGCTCGGCGAGCACACAGAGGAGGTGCTGGCCGAAATCGGCTGCGACCCGGCGGAAATGGCTTCGCTCCCTTCCCCGGAAGCATGAAGCGAGGACGAAGTCCGCAGCGGAATGCTGTCCGGGGCCTAGCGCAAAATGATGCCGCGCAGCGGCGCTTCCTTGGTCTTCAAGACATATTGTGCTTCGCAGCTTTTTTTCTGGATCCCGGGCTCTGTTCCGCTTCGCTGCACGGCCCCGGGACAGGGGCAACTCACATCGCGCCGGCGAAGAGCGGCCAAAGCGAGCCGACGAGGAGAATAGCCATCGCGACGTTGAAGCGCCTGAGCCACAAAGGGTCGGCGAGAAAGCGGCGCAAGCTCGCGCCGAACAGGGCCCAGACGCCGATGGAGGGCAAATTGATGAGGCCGCAGACGAGGGTGACGAGCAGCAAGTCGCGGGCGAACTCGTCCGGCACCACATAGGTCGCGGCTGCGGTCACCACGATCACCCAGGCTTTCGGGTTGACCCATTGAAAGGCGACCGCGCCGAGGAAGCTCATGGGCCGCCCTACAGAGGCCGAGCCTTGCGCGTCGGGGGGCGCCGAGCGCGCGATCCGCCAGGCGAGCCACAGCATGTAGGCGCCGCCCACGATCTTCAGCGCCAGGAACGCGCCGGGCAGCGAGCGCAACGCCTCCCCGAGGCCGAAGCCCACGGCGAGCATCAAAACCACATAGCCGGCCGAGATGCCAAGCATGTGCGGGAGGGTGCGCCTGAGCCCGAAATTCAGCCCGGAGGCGAGCAGCATCATATTGTTCGGCCCCGGCGTGATCGAGGTGGCGAGGCCGAACATGGCGGCAGCGGAGAGGATGGCGGGCGACATCGCAGGCACCGTCACGTCATTTGCGCCATCACATGCCTTCGGGCCCCCGGCTCATGGCGGCGACGCCGGTGCGCGACACCTCGACGAGGCCGACGACCGCCATCATGGCGATGAAGCGCTCGATCTCGTCACTCGAGCCGGTGAGCTCGAAGACGAATGAGGTGAGCGTCGCGTCGAGGGTGCGCGCCCCGAATGCCGAGGCGAGACGCAGCGCCTCGACCCGATGCTCGCCCTTGCCGGCGACCTTGACGAGGGCGAGCTCGCGCTCGATCGCCTCGCCTTCGACGGTGAGGTCGCGAACGCTGTGCACGGGAACGAGCCGCTCGAGCTGGCTCTTGATCTGCTCGATCACATGAGCGGTTCCCGAGGTCACGATGGTGATGCGCGAGACATGGGCCGCATGCTCCGTCTCCGACACTGTCAGGCTCTCGATGTTGTAGCCGCGGCCCGAGAACATGCCGGCGATGCGCGCCAGGACGCCGGGCTCGTTGTCGACGATGACCGCCAGCGTGTGGCGCGCGCTCGGCTCGGCCTTGGGCGCAGCGGGATAATGGGAGGTGCTCGAGGGTTCCATGCTCTATCTCGTCTCAAGCTCGAGGCTCGGGCTCTGCGCTGCGCTACCCTCGGCCGAGGCCTCGGCAGCCGCGAGCGCGAAGTCGACGGCGGCCTCGGCGTGGATCTTCGCCGTGTCGAAGGCCGGCTG
>JBIOEK010000637.1:0-1849 GCA_044445925.1 Hyphomicrobiales bacterium | reverse complement strand
TGTCGAGCCCATGCACGAAGATCGCCTTGCGGGCTCCGAAGAAGGCGATGGCGCCGGCCTCTTCCACGAGACGTCCGGGATTGGCCGCGAGCTGCTCGCTTGCGATATGGACGAGCTGGAACGGGTCGTTCAAATCGGGCACGGCGGTCGCCAGCAGGGCCCGGCAACGTTCATCGACGAGGCCCGCATCGGGGCCATACACCAAGATGACCTCGAGGCCTTTCGGCGGCCGCCTGACGAAGCCTTCCGCCTCCGACGGCTTGACCGCGACCATGTTATGTTCGGCCCAAGTTACGCCCGACCGAGCTATTTCTGCTCGAGGAGGGCGATGCCGAGGCGCGTCTTGATTTGCTCGGCGAGCAAGGTCGCGGCGCGGATCTCGGCGTCGCGCGCGGCGCGCACATTGGCGAAACGCTGCGGCGAGCGATCATAGGAGGCGACCGCATTCACCGTGCCCTTGACGATCTCCTTGCCGCTCGCGATCTCGACGAGGCTATAGGTGCCGTAGATGGTCACGGAGGCCGAATCGGAGCTCAGAGTGTGCAGATTCACGATCAGGCCGCCCGCCGATTCTGTGGTGGTGACGGTCAGGCGGTATCGGCGCGGCTGCGGCTCGCCGCTGCCATCGGTCTGGAATTTGAGCTCTTCGGCAAGATAATGGCCGACGCGATCCGCGATTGGCGCGACCTCGATCTGCGCAAGCTGGGCGTTGACGCCGTTTGGACCATAGAGGGGGTGGATGCAGTCCGACAAGGCGAGCACGAGCGAGGCGGCGAGCGCCATGCGCGCGGCTCTTCGGGTCAAGGAGATATCGAAGGCGCCGCGACGAAACCGATCAAATGACGACATTGACGATCCTTCCGGGCACCAGGATGAACTTCCTCAAGGCTCGCCCTTCCATGGCGCGCCTGACGGCCTCGAGCGACAGGACGGCGGCCTCGATCACAGCCCTGTCGGCCTCGCGCGGCACCGTGATGTCGGCGCGCTTCTTGCCATTGACCTGGACCGGCAAGGTGATCGTCGCCTCGGTCAAGAGGCCGGGCTCGACCTCGGGCCAAGGCGCGCGCGCCAGCAGTCCTTCGCGGCCGAGCGTCTGCCAGCATTCCTCGGCGAGATGGGGAGCCATGGGTGCCGTGATCGAGACGAGGATATGAATCGCCTCCGACAAGGCGGCGGCAAAATCCAGCGATGCCGACTGCTCCTCGTCCATCCCGGACATTGCGGCCTGAAGGGCGTTGGCAAGCTCCCGGATATGGGCGATGCACACATTGAAGCGCAGGTTCTCGATGTCGTTGCCGACTTGCGACAAAGCCCGGTGCGCGGCCTTGCGGATCTCGAGGGCCGCCGCCGAATAGGCCACGGCCCCGTTCGAGGGCCAGTGAAGGTCGCCGATCACGGATTTTGCATCGCCCACGAGGCGCCAGAGCTTCTGCATGAAGCGGGCAGCGCCCTGCACGCCGTCCTCGGTCCAGATGACATCCCGCTCGGGCGGCGAGTCCGACAGCATGAACCAGCGCGCCGTATCGGCGCCGTAAGTATCGATGATGTCGTCGGGATCGACCGTGTTGCGGCGTGACTTCGACATCTTCTCGATCGCGCCTATGGAAACGGGCTCATGGGTTTGGGCATGCGCGGCGCGCCTGACGCCGGCTTCGCTCGCGATCGTGACCTCGGCGGGGCTCAACCATGAGCCGTCGGCCGCCCGATAGGTCTCGTGCACCACCATGCCCTGCGTGAACATGCCGGCGAAGGGCTCGTCGATATCGATATGCCCCGTCTTGCGCATGGCCCGCATGAAGAAGCGCGAGTAAAGAAGGTGCAAGATCGCATGCTCGACGCCGCCGATATA
>JBIOEK010000636.1:0-1850 GCA_044445925.1 Hyphomicrobiales bacterium | reverse complement strand
TCTCGCGCAGACCGTCTGGACGGTGAAGGAAAAACGCGACGGCAAGACGATCGAGATCGCCTACCCCGATACGTTGGTCGGCACCGACAGCCACACCACGATGGTCAACGGCCTTTCCGTGCTCGGCTGGGGGGTGGGCGGCATCGAGGCCGAGGCCGCGATGCTCGGCCAGCCGCTTTCCATGCTGCTGCCGGAGGTCGTGGGCTTCAAGCTGACCGGCGAGTTGACCGAGGGCGTGACCGCGACCGATCTCGTGCTCACCGTCACCCAGATGCTGCGCAAGAAGGGCGTCGTCGGCAAGTTCGTCGAGTTCTATGGACCTGGTCTCAACGCCATGACGGTCGCGGACCGCGCCACCATCGCCAACATGTCGCCCGAATACGGCGCCACCTGCGGCTTCTTCCCCGTGGACGTCGAGACCTTGCGCTATCTGGAGACCTCGGGCCGCAAGAATGCGCGCATCGAGCTCGTCGAAGCCTATGCGAAGGCGCAAGGGCTGTTCCGCGTGAAGTCGACGCCCGATCCCGTCTTCACCGACACGCTGGGGCTCGATCTCAGCGAGGTCGTGCCGTCGATCGCCGGCCCGAAGCGCCCGCAGGACCGCGTGACGCTCGCGGGAGCCAAGACGGGCTTTGCGTCTTCGCTCGAGAGCGAGTTCAAGCGCGGCGCCGACATCTCGAAGCGCTACAAGGTCGAGGGCCGGAATTTCGATCTCGGCCATGGGGACGTAGTCATCGCCGCCATCACGTCTTGCACCAATACCTCGAATCCGAGCGTCATGATCGGAGCGGGGCTGCTCGCCCGCAACGCCGTCGCCAAGGGGCTCGCGACCAAGCCCTGGGTGAAGACCTCGGTGGCGCCGGGCTCGCAGGTGGTCGGCGAATACCTCGCAGCGTCCGGCCTGCAGAAGGACCTCGACAAGCTCGGCTTCAACCTCGTCGGCTTCGGCTGCACCACCTGCATCGGCAATTCCGGTCCCTTGCCCGAGGAGATCACCAAGGCGATCAACGACAACGACATCGTGGCGGCCGCGGTGCTCTCCGGCAACCGCAATTTCGAGGGGCGGGTGAACCCCGATACGCGGGCGAATTATCTCGCTTCCCCCCCGCTGGTCGTCGCCTATGCGCTGGCCGGCTCGCTGCAGGTCGACCTCGCCAAGGATCCGATCGGCCATGATCGCGACGGCGCCCCGGTCTACCTCAAGGACATCTGGCCCTCGAGCCGCGAGATCGCCGCCGTCATCGAGAAGACCATCTCGAAGAAGATGTTCAAGGCGAAATATGCGAGCGTCTTCGAGGGCGACGCCAATTGGAAGAAGGTCAAGGTCAAGAGCGGGCTCACCTATGCCTGGGACATGGGCTCGACCTATGTGCAGAACCCTCCCTATTTCGAGGGCATGAAGATGGAGCCCGAGCCGATCCAGGACATCTTGGGCGCGCGCATCCTCGGCGAGTTCCTCGATTCGCTGACCACCGACCACATCTCGCCCGCGGGCTCCATCCGCGAGAAGACGCCGGCCGGCCAGTACCTGATCGAGCATCAGGTGCGCCCGGTCGACTTCAACCAATACGGCACGCGGCGCGGCAACCATCAGGTGATGATGCGCGGCACCTTCGCCAATATCCGCATCAAGAACCAGATGGTGAAGGACGCCTCCGGCAACGCGGTCGAGGGCGGCTACACCATCCACCATCCTTCCGGCGAGCGCATGTTCATCTACGACGCTGCCATGCGCTACCAGAAGGAGGCTGTGCCGCTCGTCGTCTTCGCCGGCAAGGAATACGGCACCGGCTCCTCGCGCGACTGGGCCGCCAAGGGCACGAAGCTCCTCGGCGTGCGGACCGTGATCG
>JBIOEK010000635.1:0-1850 GCA_044445925.1 Hyphomicrobiales bacterium | reverse complement strand
GGCGTGCAACAGCGCGCAATGCTCGGCATCGATGGAAACGGCGCGCCTTAGATGGGCGAGATCGCGCTCGTTGAGCGCGCCCATGCCCCTTTCGAGCCGCTTGGCCTCGACGACCGCATAGGCGAGCTCGATCTGGCACATCTCCAGGATTGCCGAGCGCATGGCGTCGCGCATCGACAGGCGCGCCGAAAGACCGAAGGCCAAGCCGAAGCCATCTGGCGAGCATGACAAGGCTGCGGCGCAGGGCACTCCGACATCCGTGGTGATGTCGAGGACCCAGCTCCGGCGCCGGCTCGGACCGCGCCTGAGATCGGCGATGAGCGTGGTCGCCATCTGCCAGCCCTCGTCATCGAGGGCGATCATCCTCGCCCGCCTCCCGCCGCGCCACCAGAGGCCCGCTGCGTCCCGCTCGATGAGCTCGAGGAGCCCGTGCAGCGCCGCTGCCTCGTAGCTTTCTCCCGCCGCCGTTCCGGTTCCCAGAAGGAATGGCGGCGATAGCAGCTGGCGCGCTTTCGGACGGCGCCAGCAGATCTCTGCCGGCAGGAGGACCCCGCATCGATCGGAGAGCCTCCGGGCAGGGCACCAGGCCGCCCTCGCGCCGTTTCGCATCGCTCCTTGCATCACCTCGGTCACGAAGGCTCGCGAGCGCTCGTTGAGCTTCGACAGAATTTCGGCGGCGCCGACAATCTCAATCGCTTCTCCCTCGATCTCGAGTTGCGACAGGTATTCGATGCCCTCGCCGATGCAGGCCTGGAAGCCTGCCTGCAGGGTCATGCCCACGCCGGAGACGGAGACGTTGGGTGCGCCCCGATGCAGGGCTCCGGCCAATTCCGGGCTGAGCTCGGCGCCAAGGCAGATCAATCCGGGGGCGGCGGGAGACCGAAGCCGGAAGACCCGCTCGAACTTCCCCGCCATGCGCAAGAGGGCCGCGCGATGCGCGCGTCGCGCGCTTACGGACGAAGGATCTTCGGCTTCGGAGGGGGAGGGGCGATATTCAAGTGCCGCCAGCAGCGCTTGAGCCTCGGCATCGCGCAGCGGATCTTGCGCCGTCAGCATCGACGCGGCACGCTCGAACAGGTCGCTCGAGAGTTCCAGTGGCAGTTCTCCTCCTATCACGGTGGGGTAACGCAGTCGTGTTCTATGTAGCACCGATCCGGGTCGCACGTCCGGCGAGGCCCGCCCTTGCGAAGCTCGGGCGGAGCCTTCGCCTTAGCGCATGATCGCGAAGAGCCGTCCCGCTTTTCGGATGAGATCATGTGTTAATTCAAAGCGATAGAGCTTCGTGTCGATCCAACCTCGCCGCATCTCGCTCTAGAGACAATGCAGCCAAGCGGAAATTCGAGCAATGTCATTGATTCCATCCAGCCAGGAACAGCTACTCACTCCGGTGATGTCAGAACCCATGCTCGAAAAGGGCTTCGTTCTGGCGATGTCGGCAAATATCGCGGTGTCGGAATATGGCAGGCCGACTGTCATTCGCACGAGGATCCGCGAATGGATCGTCGTCTCCCGCTGGGGAGGAGATGGGGAATATCTCAGCATCTCCACCGCGGGCGAATGCGGCCCAAATCAGCGATTGGCGCCGAACGGCCTCAGGCCTCGCAACACCTTGCTCGGCCTTCTCGTATCCGACTCGCCCGGCGAACCGTCGAGCACCTTCCTGCTCGTGCGGCAGCCTCCGCACCCGGTGCAGCTCGCCGGCATCTTCTTTCCGGCCGAGGGATATGCTCATCTCATGGGCCCCGCCGGGAGCCTAAGGCTGAGCGCGAGAGCGAGATACTCGCATAGCCGGGGATGGGAGAATGGGCGCGAGATCCTCAAGGACGTTCCCGACCCGGCGCCCGCGGCGC
>JBIOEK010000634.1:0-1861 GCA_044445925.1 Hyphomicrobiales bacterium | reverse complement strand
TAGGGGCGTGTGGGGACTGGCGATTGGCGAATTGTATTTAGGACAATCCTGCTTAGTTCCTGCTCGCTACTCGCTACTAACTACTCACTTTTCGCCATTCGCCATTCGCCATTCGCCACTCGCCCCTACGCTACTCCCTTGCGCAAAAGGTCGAGGAATTGCACGAGCCCGACAGGGCGCCGTTTCTCGACGACGACGAGGGCCGTGATCTTCGCGGTTTCCATCATCTCGAGCGCCTCGGCGCGAGAAAGGTGTCCGGCCCGATGACGCGCGGCTTGCGGGTCATGATGGAGGCAGCCGGCGAATCCTGCGCCCGCCCCGCATGGCGGCGCAGATCGCCGTCGGTAATGATGCCCGCGAGCCTCCCCTCGCCATCGACCAGGATGGCGCAGCCGAAGCCCTTCTGCGAGATCGCCGCGATGGCCTCGCCGATGGTCGCGCCCTCGTCGACCAGCGGCAGCGTCTCGCCCGCATGCATCACGTCGCGCGCCTGGCGCAATTGCGCGCCGAGGCGCCCACCGGGGTGGAAGACGTGAAAATCCCGCGCCGAGAAGCCGCGCGCCTCGAGGAGCGCCAGCGCGAGCGCATCGCCGAGCACCATCTGCATGGTGGTCGAGGTGGTGGGCGCCAGCCGGTTGGGGCAGGCCTCGCGCGCCTTCGGCAGCACGAGGGCGATATCGGCCTCGCGCGCCAGCGTCGAGGAAGCCTCGGAGGTCACCGCCACGAGGCCGATGCGGAAGCGGCGCGAATAGGACAGGAGATCGGCAAGCTCGGCCGTCTCGCCCGACCAGGAGAGCGCCAGCACCACGTCGTCGGTGTGGATCATGCCGAGATCGCCATGGCTCGCCTCGCCCGGATGCACGAAATAAGCGGGCGTTCCGGTCGAGGCCAGCGTGGCTGCGACCTTGCGCCCGACATGGCCGGACTTGCCCATGCCGGTGACGATGACGCGTCCTTTCGAAGCGCCGATCAGTGCGACGGCAAGCTGCAGGCCACGGCCGAGCCCGCCCGACAATGCGGCCGACAGCGCGTCGAGCCCCTCGCGCTCGGCCGCAAGGGTGCGCAGCGCCGAGGCGACGGCGGCGCCGCCCTCGGGTTCAGGAGGCGCGGCGAGGCGTTTCATTCGTCTGTCCGGTTGCGTAGCGCTTCTCGATATAGTCGCTGACCATCGCCTTGAAATCGGCGACCAGCGTCGGCCCGCGCAGGGTCGCGACCCTGGCGCCGTCGACGAAGACGGGCGCCGTCGGCAGCTCGCCCGTGCCCGGCAGCGAGATGCCGATATCGGCGTGCTTGGATTCGCCCGGCCCGTTGACGATGCAGCCCATGACCGCGACGTTGAGCGCCTCGACGCCCGGATAGCGCGTCTTCCATTCGGGCATCGAGGCGAAGATCCAGTCCTGGATATCCTTGGCGAGCTCCTGGAACACCGTCGAGGTGGTGCGCCCGCAGCCCGGGCAGGCGGCGACCAGCGGCACGAAGCTGCGAAAGCCCATGGTCTGGAGCAGCTCCTGCGCCACCTTGACCTCGAGGGTGCGGTCCCCGCCAGGCTCCGGCGTCAGCGAGACGCGGATCGTGTCGCCGATTCCCTCCTGCAGCAGCACGCCCATGGCGGCCGAGGAGGCCACGATCCCCTTCGAGCCCATGCCGGCCTCGGTGAGGCCAAGATGCAGCGCATAATCGCAGCGGGCGGCAAGCATGCGATAGACGGCGATCAGATCCTGCACCGCCGAGACCTTGGCCGAGAGGATGATCCTGTTGCGCGGCAGGCCGATCTCCTCGGCACGCGCCGCCGAGAGGAGGCAGGACTGCACCATCGCCTCATGAGTGACGGCGCGCGCCTCCCTGGGCACGGCGGAACGGG
>JBIOEK010000633.1:0-1863 GCA_044445925.1 Hyphomicrobiales bacterium | reverse complement strand
TCCCCTTGCCGAAGCTCGCCGAATATACCGGGAAGCTCACCGCGATCTTCGCCAAGCACGGCACGCGCGGCACCTGGTATGCGCATGCTTCCGTCGGCTGCCTGCATGTGCGGCCCATCCTCAACCTCAAGCTCGACAAGGACGTCGAGGCGATGCGCGCCATCGCCGAGGAGGCCTTCGCCTTGGTGCGCGCCTTCAAGGGCTCCCATTCCGGCGAGCATGGCGACGGCTTGCTGCGCTCGGAATTCCACGCGGCGATGTTCGGCGAAAGGCTGGTGCGCGCCTTCGAGGAGGTGAAGGACGAATTCGATCCGAAGGGGTTGATGAACCCCGGCAAGATCGTGCGCGCCCCGAAATTCGACGACCGCAGGCTGTTTCGCTACGCGCCCTCCTATCACGCCGAGGCCTTCGAGCCTGTCCTCGACTGGTCAGGCTTCCAAGGCGCGGCGCACGGTTTCCAGGGCGCCGTCGAGATGTGCAACAATAACGGCGCCTGCCGCAAACTCGAAGGCGGGGCGATGTGCCCCTCCTACCGCGTCACGCGTGACGAGCAGCATGGGACGCGCGGGCGCGCCAATGCGCTGCGGCTTGCCCTCTCGGGCGAGCTCGGCAAGGACGCGCTCGCCTCGGACGAGATGATGGAGGCGTTGAAGCTCTGCGTCTCCTGCAAGGCCTGCAGGCGCGAATGCCCGACCGGCGTCGATATGGCGCGCCTGAAGATCGAGGTGCTCGCGGCCAGAGCCGGGAGCCGGGGCCTGCGCCTGTTCGACCGGCTGGTCGGGGCGCTTCCCCGCTACGCGCCTTATGCCGCGCACCTCGCCTTCATCCCCAACCTGCGCGACCTTGTGCCCGGTCTCGCGCGCCTGTCGCAGGCGGTCGCGGGCTTTTCGGCCGAGCGCCCCCTCCCCGCCTGGCGAGCGGACGTGTTCCGCGCGTCCGCCGAGACGCTCGGCCCCGAGGGCGCGAGCGAGGTGGTGCTGCTCGCCGACACCTTCAACCGCAGCTTCGAGCGCGAGACGATCGAGGCGGCACTCGCCGTGCTGCTGGCCGGCGGCTATCGCGTGCACCTTCCGAAAGCTTTGGACGGCTCGGCGCGGCCTCTGTGCTGCGGGCGCACCTATCTGTCGACCGGCGAGACGGGCAAGGCGCGCCGCGAGGCTGAGCGCTCATTGGCAGCCCTCGCGCCGTATGCTGCGCGCGACGTGCCGATCATCGGGCTTGAACCCTCCTGCCTCCTGACCTT
The DNA here is from genome assembly GCA_044445925.1 of Hyphomicrobiales bacterium. Taxonomy (GTDB): domain Bacteria; phylum Pseudomonadota; class Alphaproteobacteria; order Rhizobiales; family Beijerinckiaceae; genus GAS188. Next base: position 620 of record JBIOEK010000633.1, on the reverse strand, counting down.
CCGCGATGAAATTCCGGCTCTCATCGGCGGCGAAGCGGCGAGCAAGGTCGCGGCCAAGGCCATGATCTTCGAGGAGTTCCTCATGCGCGAGGCCGATGCCGGCAGGCTGAAGCTCGACCTTAGGCCATCCGGCCGCAAGGCCTTGCTGCACACGCACTGCCACCAGAAGGCCTTCGGCCTCGATCCCATGGTGGAGCGGGCGCTTGGTCTCGTGCCGGGCCTCGAGGTCGAGACGATCCAATCGAGCTGCTGCGGCATGGCCGGCGCGTTCGGCTACCATGCCGAGACGGTCGCCCTGTCCAAGGCCATGGCCGAGCTCACGCTGCTCCCGGCGGTGCGGGCGGCCGGCAGCGAAACCATCATCGTCGCCGACGGCACCTCGTGCCGCCACCAGATTGCGGACCTCTCCGATCGGCAGGCCGTGCATGTGGCGCGGGTGTTGGCGGATCATCTCGTGAGCGAATAGCGAATATTTCTCTACTCACTACTCGCCACTCACTACTCGCCACTCGCCGCAAACCGATACCCGACGCCGGGCTCGGTGACGATGAGCTGCGGCAGGGCGGGATCGGCCTCGATCTTCTGGCGCAGGCGCCCGACGAAGACGCGCAGATATTGCG
>JBIOEK010000632.1:0-1874 GCA_044445925.1 Hyphomicrobiales bacterium | reverse complement strand
GCGCCTTCGAGCTCCTGCGCGCTCCGCTCCTGCGCATCGATCTCGAACCGGGGGAAGTCTGGCGGATCGCCAGCCTGCGCATCTTGCCGCCGAAGGAAGTGCCGAAGGCGCATGACGCTCTGGTCCTTGCGGCCTTCGAGCCCCTTGCGCCTCTGACCGCCTGCTCCAGCGAAACGATTTCGCGCCCGCCTGGATATGCAGCGGCTCCCACTCGGCCGATGCCGAAGCGGGCAACCCGAATGCGCTTCGACCTCGCCGTGCTGGTCAACCCCGAGGACAAGATCCCGCCCTCGAAGAGCAAGGCGCTGGCGCGCCTTGCCGATGTCGGCCGCAGGTTGGGCATCGAGGTTACGCTCATCCAGCCGCAGGACTTTGGGCACGCGCATTTCGATGCCCTCTTCATTCGCGAGACGACCGCGGTGTCGCACCACACCCACCGCTTTGCCCGTGAGGCGGGGGAGCGGGGAATCCCGGTTCTCGATGATGCCGCCTCGATCGTCCGCTGCACCAACAAGGTCTTTCTTTCCGAGCTCATGCGCCAGGGCGGCGTCGCGACGCCGGGAACCCGCCTTCTCACGCGCCGCACGATCGCGAATATCGCAAGGGAGCACGTCTTTCCGGTCGTCGTGAAGATGCCCGACGGCTCCTTCAGCCGGGGCGTAGAGCGAGCGGCCAACCGGGCAGAGTTACGTCGAATTTCCGAGGCGATGTTGGCGCGCTCGCATGTCATCATCGTCCAGGATTTCCTGCGTACCGAGTTCGACTGGCGTATCGGCGTGCTCAGCGGCGAGCCCTTGTTCGCGGCCCGCTATTTCATGTGCGATCAGCACTGGCAGATCCTCAAGCACGGCTCGGACGGCACCTATGTCGAAGGCGTGACTCAGGCGATCGCGACGAGCGAGGTGCCGCGAAAGGTTCTCGATGCGGCGCTGCGAGCCGCGCAACTCGTGGGCAATGGTCTCTATGGCGTCGATCTCAAGGAGACGAGCGAGGGCGTGTTCGTCATGGAGGTCCCCGACAACCCCAATATCGATGTCGGGCTCGAGGACGCCGTGCTCGGCGACGAGCTCTATAGCCGCATCCTTCTCGACTTCGAACGCCGCGTCGAGGTGTCGCGGCGCGGTCGGGACGAGGCCAAGGTGATCCACCTTCCAAGGGTGAGCCGCTGGGCGCGAGCCAAGCGCTAGCCCTTGATTCCGAAAAGCATGCCCTTGCGGAGGCGAGGGTGGCTCCAGTCTTCAAGGCGCTCCGCCGCGGCCCCGCTCCCACAAGCACCTGTTCGTAGGGAGGCCACCTCCGTTGCAGAAATCACGGGCGGCGGACCCATTTATACCGCGCTTATGAGCGACGCCTCGAAATCCAATCGATCCTTTATGCATGGGCTCCTAGATTCGACCTGACAGAAGGGTGGGAAAGAGTCCTCTCATGCTCGCTCGTACATCCGATTTCGTCGTAGGCAGAGATCGCCTTGGCCGCTGGACGGCGGTTGGTTCACGTGGCTTGGCGGGCGGTGTCTTCACCTCTCGGAAAGCCGCCCTCCGCTATGCCCGCCTGGAGACTGGCAGAGAACAAGGCGCGGTGCGGCTGTCCTCGACCCCCCTCCAGCTGACACTCGGAGAGGGACAGATTGGTCGTCAAGGGGAGGGCCTGCCAGCCTGGTGGAGGCTCGGCCCTTCCACGCGAGGATCGAAATCCCATTTGGGCACCTTTCCGATCGCAGCAGACGAAGACAAGCGTTGGTTCATGCTCGATATCGGCATCGTCGCGGGGCTGGCGATGCTGTGCCTCGCCGTCGGCATGATCGTCTCTTGACGAGCGGTCTCGCAGATCGACCTGGGGAGAGGCCGCGATGACGCATGCGCGCGCCTTCCCCT
>JBIOEK010000631.1:0-1893 GCA_044445925.1 Hyphomicrobiales bacterium | reverse complement strand
CGCAGGCGCCCGACGAAGACGCGCAGATATTGCGTGTCGTCGACATTGGCCGGCCCCCACACCGCCTGCAGGATCTGCCGATGCGTCATGACGCGTCCGGCATTGCGCACCAGGAGCTGCAGCACGTCATATTCCTTGGGCGTCAGCCGCAGGCTCTTGCCGTCGCGCGTCACCGTATGGGCGAGCGTGTCGATGCTGAGCCCGCCCGATTCGAAGACGGTGGTCTCGCCTTCCTCCCGGCTGCGATGGCGCAGCAGCGTGCGGATGCGCGCCATCAATTCGCCGATGCCGAAAGGCTTGCTCACATAATCATCGGCGCCGAGATCGAGCGCCGAGATCTTCTCGCCCTCGCGGTCGCGCGCCGAGAGCACGATGATGGGAACCTGCGACCATTCCCGCACCGCCTTGATCACATCCTTGCCGTCCATGTCCGGCAAGCCGAGATCGAGCACGACGACATCGGGCGCCCGCGTCGCGATCAGCCTCAGCGCCTCGCGGCCGCTGGTCACCATGACCGGCCTGTAGCCGGCGGCCTCGAGGCTCGGCTTCAGGAAGCGTTGGATCTGCGGCTCGTCGTCGACGACGAGAATGACGGTCGAGGCGGTCACGGCTGGCGCTCGTTCATGATAAGAGGCGATCTTGCTGTGCCTCGGCCACCGGAAGCTCGATGACGATGCGTGTCCCCTTGCCGTCCCCGACTGGGCTTTCGGCACGGATCGTCCCATCCATGGCGGCGGTCAGGCCGCGGCAGATCGACAGCCCGAGCCCGGTTCCCGCCGGCCGCCCGTCGCCGGGGGCGACGCGGTGGAATTTCTCGAAGACGCGTTCGAGCTCGGCCTGCGGGATGCCGGGCCCTTTATCGGTCACCGAGACGACAACCTTACCGGCGGCGCGCCATACCGAAATCGCGGTCGTGCAGCCCGCCGGCACATATTTGTCGGCATTGTCCAGGAGGTTGAAGATGACCTGCTCGAGCAGCGTCGCATCGCCTCTCACCAGCGGCAGGTCGGGGCTGAGCGCAACCTCGACCGGCCGTTTCGGAAAATTCCCTCTTCCATGCGCCACGGCATTGCGCACCACATCGCCCACATCGACGAGATCGCGCTTGACGTTCAAGGCGCCGGCTTCGAGACGCGTCATGTCGAGGAGATTGGAAACGAAGCGCGACAGGCGCGCCGTCTCCTCCTCGATCGTGGCGAGCAGGTCGCGCCGCGAGTCAGCCGGCATCTTGTCGCCGAGCTGGCGCAAGCTCGTCACCGCGCCCATGATCGAGGAGAGCGGCGTGCGCAAATCATGCGAGAGCGATGAGAGCAGCGCGCCTCGCAGCCTCTCGCTCTCGATGGCGGTTTGGGCCTTTGCCGCCTCGTCGACGAGCTGGATGCGCTCGATGGCGACCCCCGCCTGATCGATGAGCGCCGAGAGGGCCCGGTCGCCCTCGGCCGAGAGATCGTTCTTCGCATCTCCGGGATTGATGCCGATCACGCCCAGAACGCCGCGCGAGGTGCGCATCGGCCGGAACTGGAACTGGGCATTCGGCAAGGTGGCGGTGCGCCAGCCCGCAAGCTCGCCCCGCGTCGCCGACCAGCGCGCCGCCGCCCATTCGCTCGGACCGAGCGTATCCTCCGGCGGGAAAGCCTGGCGCAGCTCGAGCTCCTCTCCCTTGCCGAGCAGCACAAGGGCGCCGCCATTCACCGATTTCGCCACCTGCGACACGACGACCCACAGCACATCGTCGAGCTTGGCGAGCCCCGAAAGCTTGCGCGAGAAGTCATAGAGCGATTGCGTGGAGACGACCCGGCGCGCCGCGGCGTCCGATTGCTCGCGCACCCGCCCGGCGAGCCCGCCGGTGAGCACGGCGACGAGAAGGAAGATGAGTAGCGCGAGGAGCTCGTG
>JBIOEK010000630.1:0-1905 GCA_044445925.1 Hyphomicrobiales bacterium | reverse complement strand
TACCAAGATCTATTACCGGCGCTGGTATTGCGAGGACAGCATCGTCTCGATGGAATTCGTCTTTCAAAGCGAGCTCACCCCGCTCTTCGAGAAGCTTATCCCGACCATGACGCGGGAATTCACCTACAGCGACACGGCGCCAAAGGTCGTGCCTTAGGAAGGGAGGGTGAGAATCTCACCGAGGACGCGCGCAATGACCATGGCAACCGGCAAGATCAAGGTCGAGCTCGAAGAGCGGGCCCGCGGCATCGTCGCCCGCGTGATCATCGACAACGAGCGCAAGCTGAACACGCTCAACTCGTCCCTGATGGCGCAATTCGCCGAGGAGATCGAGGCGCTCGACCGGCTCGAGAGCCTGCGCGCGGTCGTGCTGACGGGCGCCGGAGCGCGTGCCTTCATCGGGGGCGCCGATATCGGCGAGATGGCCGCGCTCGACGAAGAGACGGCGCGCAGCTTCATCACGCGCGTCCATGAATGCTGCGACAGCTTGCGGCGCTCGAGGGGGCCGGTCATCGCCCGCATCGAGGGCTACGCGCTCGGCGCCGGCCTGGAGATCGCCGCTTCCTGCGATCTGCGCATCGCGTCCGAGAGCGCGGTGTTCGGCATGCCGGAGGTGAGGCTCGGCATTCCCTCGGTCGTCGAGGCCGCCCTCCTGCCGATGCTCGTCGGCTTCGGATGCACGCGCCAGATCCTGCTGCTCGGCCAGAACTTCTCGGCGGCGCAGGCGCGCGAATGGGGTTTCGTCGAGCGCGTGGTGCCTGCGGCCGAGCTCGACGCCGCGGTCGAGGAGTGGCTCGAGGCGCTCCTGGCCTCTCCTCCCGAGGCGATCAGGCTGCAGAAGCGGCTGATCCTTGATTGGGAGCGGCTTGCGCCGCCCGCTGCCGTGCAAGCCGGAATCGAGGCCTTCGTCGCCGCCTGGCGCACGGACGAGCCGAGGCTCGCCATGCGGGAATTCCTGGCGGCGAAGGCGGCGCGCAAGCGCGGCGGCTAGGGCCGCATATGACTATGGGCGCGGCGCTAGTCGTCATGGCGGGTGCTCTCGCGGGCGGCTTCGTATCCGGCCTCGCAGGCTTCGGTACGGGCTTGGTGGCCCTTGGGATTTGGCTGCATGTCGTCGAGCCGGCTCCCGCCGCGACCCTCGTAGCGGTATGCTCCGTCGTCTCTCAGGCTCAGACCATCCGGACAATCTGGCATGCGATCGATCGCCATCGCGTTTGGCCGATGGTTGTGGCCGGCCTCCTGGGAGTGCCGGTCGGGAGCCTGCTGCTCTTAAGGCTCGACATCAATCTGTTCCGCCTCGGCGTCGGCCTGTTCCTCATAGGCTTCTCGGGTTTCATGCTGCTCTGGCGCGTCCAGCCCCGGCTCGTGTGGGGAGGCCGTACGGCAGACAGCGCGGTCGGTTTCGCCGGCGGCATCCTGGGCGGCCTCGCCGGGCTGTCGGGCCCTCTGCCGACCGTGTGGGCGACGCTGCGGGGCTGGAGCAAAGATGAAAGGCGGGGCGTGTTCCAGGTTTTCAATCTGGCGATCCTCTCCGCTGTCGTCCTATGGCATTTGGCATCGGGCCTGGTGGGGCCCGAGTTCGGTTGGCTCATCGGCATGGCACTTCCCGGAACCTTCACGGGCGCCTGGCTCGGGGCGCATGCCTACCGGCGTCTCAGCGACAGACGCTTTCATGTTGTCGTGCTTTGCCTGCTCGCGCTTTCGGGCTTGAGCCTCGTTTGGGCGAGCCGCTGACCGGAATCGCGGTGACAGTGCACTCGATTTGACGAATTCAGATTGCCATCCAGCGTCTCAATGACGGCACGGCGCTAGCGCGTCCCGAACATGCGGTCGCCCGCGTCCCCGAGCCCCGGCAGGATATAGCCGTGCTCGTTCAGTCGCGTATCGATGGCGGCGGTCCAGACG
>JBIOEK010000629.1:0-1921 GCA_044445925.1 Hyphomicrobiales bacterium | reverse complement strand
CGCCCGAATATTTTGCTGAGGCCGGGCGCGGCATGAAGGCGCGCGACGGAGGCGGCGTGCTGCTGACGCAGGCGATCCACACGCTCGATCTGTTCCAGCACCTCGCCGGCAAGATTGCACGTGTCGCCGCCATGGCCCAGACTTCTCGCCTGCGCAAGATCGATACCGAGGACGTGGTCGGCGCCGGCATCGCCTTCGCGGGCGGCGCCATCGGCACGATCGATGCGACGACGGTCGCCTATCCGGGATTCCCCGAGCGGATCGAGCTCGCCTGCGAGCTCGCGACCGCGGTGCTCGCGGCCGAGACGCTCGACGTCTACTTCAAGGATGGACGCCATCTGCATGAGGAGGGCGCGCCCTCGAGGAGCGGCGGCGCCGACCCGATGGCCTTCCAGCACGAGGCGCATCGCGGCGTGATCGAGGATTTCCTCGACGCCCTCGATACGGGCCGCGAGCCTGCGATCAGCGGGCGCGAGGCCTTGCAGGTGCAGCTCCTCATCGAGGCGTTGCTGCGCTCGGCTGCCGAGGGCCGGGCCGTGGAGGTCGCATGATGGCCAAGGTCTTCCTCACCCATATCCCCGAGATGCTGGAGAATTACTACGGCCCGCGCGCCGTCGCGGCGCTCAGCCAAATGGCGGAGGTTGCGGTCAACCCGACTGGGCGCGTCCTCGATGCCGGCGGCCTCGCCGAGCACGCCAGGGGTTGCCAGATCATCGTCTCGGACCGGCAGACCCCCGGTCCCGGCGCCTTCTTCGACCAGGCGCCCGGGCTCGTCGCCTTCCTGCGCTGTGCCGTCGATATCCGCAATATCGACGTCGAGGCGGCGAGCCGCAACGGCATCCTGGTCACGCAGGCAACGCCCGGCTTCGCCATGTCCGTCGCCGAGCTGGCGCTCGGCTTCATGGTCGATCTCGCGCGCCATGTCCCGGCATCTATGATCGCCTATCGGGGCGGGGAGGAAGCCCCGGTGCGCATGGGGCGCCAGCTTTCGGGTTCGGTGCTCGGCATCGTCGGCTACGGGGTGATCGGCGAATATCTGGCAAGGCTAGGTCTCGCGCTCGGCATGAGCGTCCTCGCCTGCGATCCCCACAGGACCATCGCCGACAAAGGCGTGCGGCAGCTCTCCTTCGCGGAGGTGCTGGCCGAGGCGGATTTCGTCGTCTGCCTGGCCGTGGCGACGCGCGAGACCGAGAACCTGATGAATGAAGCGGCCTTCGCGCAGATGCGGCCGGATGCCTTCTTCATCAACCTGTCGCGCGGCAACCTCGTCGACGAAGGAGCGCTCGAGCGCGCCCTCGACGGCAAGCGCATCGCCGGCGCCGCCATGGATGTCGGGCGGGCCCCCGATCAGAAACCCTCCTTGCGCCTCGCGCGGCGCCCCGACGTGATCGCGACGCCGCACATAGCCGGCCTCACGCCGAGCGCCATCGAGCACCAGGCTTTAGATACGGTCGAGCAGGTGCGTGCCCTCTTGGCCGGCAAGCTGCCGAAGGGCGCCGTCAACGCCGTCAAGGCGACGCGCCTCGCGCGGCTGCGGGGGTAGGGCGGACGCCTCACTGTCTCACCGGGATACCAGGCAAAACTCGGTGTCATTCCCGGCGAGCCGCCACACGAGGCCGAATGTGAGTTCGCAGGATCGGGAGGAGTGGCGGCGAGGGAAGGGAATCCAGAGCCCTCGGTGCGGGTGGATTCCCTTCCCCTCGCGCTCCAGCCGCCATCGCTTCGAAGCGCTCGGCCGGGATTGACGCCACAGCTTGTGCCAAGGCCTCGCATGGGCAGCGGCGGCTCGCCGCGGGTGACGCCGACCCCTAAGCCGGCTTCACCCCGTACATGTCGAGCTGCCAGCCGGCAGCCGTGAGCGGCAGCTTGGCGAGCGTGTCGCGCACCGCGATCTGGTAGATCGGCTGGAACAGGATGAAAT
>JBIOEK010000628.1:0-1927 GCA_044445925.1 Hyphomicrobiales bacterium | reverse complement strand
GTGCCGGGCGGCTTCACCGCCGGCCTCGAGCGCAAGACGCTGCAAATCCCCGGGCTGCCCGACGCTGCTCCCTTGATCTGCTACGAGGCCGTCTTCCCCGGCGAGGTCATGCCGAAAGGCGCCCGTGCCGTCGGCCTCATGGTCAACGTCACGAATGATGCGTGGTTCGGCCTGACGAGCGGGCCCTACCAGCATCTCGCCCAGGCAAGGCTGCGCAGCATCGAGCAGGGCCTGCCGCTGGTGCGCGCCGCCAATACCGGCATCTCGGCCGTCATCGACCCCTTCGGGCGCGTGCTCGCCTCGCTGCCGCTAGGGGTGGAGGCGGTGCTCGACGCCGAGCTGCCTCGCGCCATCGCGCCACCTTTCTATGCGAGGTTCGGCGATGCCGCGTTCTTCGTGTTCATGCTATGTGTGGGCGTTGCCGGCTTCAGGTTGCGCAGGCGGCGGTCATTGTCTAGAGCTTAAGTCCAGGGGGAGCTGGGCCCGGTGACAATGGCTAAAAAGTCCCCCAATATAATCGACCGCCATGTCGGCAGCCGATTGAGAATGCGTCGAGTGCTGCAGGGAATGAGCCAAGAAAAGCTCGGCGATCATCTCGGCGTCACGTTTCAGCAGGTGCAGAAATACGAGAAGGGCATGAACCGGATGGGTGCGAGCCGCCTGCAAAATGCGGCGCGAGCGCTCGAGGTTCCGGTCGAGTTCTTCTTTCGCGATGCACCCCATCTCGACACGGGCCAGCCGGCGGCCCCCGGCCGCCTCGATGGCGAGGAATCCACCTTCGTCGCGGATTTTCTCTCCTCGAACGAAGGGGTCGAGCTCAATCAAGCCTTCGTTCGCATCAAGGATCGCAAGCTCCGCCGACGCATCGTCGAGCTGGTCAGGGCGGCGGCGGGCGTGGATGAGAGGGAAGTCGAGGGTCCATGAGCCCCTGTCCGGGGCAACTTGTCGGTGCCGAAGGCCGTTCGGAATAAAGAACGAATCCGGCTCCGCTAGCTTGACCTCACTCCGCCGTCCCGCATAAGGAACGCCGGTCCGGCGCCTGCCATGTTGTCGCTGCGACTGGATCGCGCGAGAGGCCGGCACGGGTCTGGTCTCTCCATTGCCTATCGAGGAGCAAGCCAAAGTGATGCGGAAGAACTATGTTTTCACCAGCGAGTCGGTCTCGGAGGGGCATCCCGACAAGGTCTGTGACCGCATCTCGGACGAGGTGGTCGACCTGTTCTACCGCGAGGGCACCAAGGCCGGCATCGACCTCTCGAGCGTGCGCGTCGCCTGCGAAACGCTCGCCACCACGAACCGCGTCATCATCGCGGGCGAGGTGCGCGGCACGCTCGACCCCAAGAAGCTGAAGAGCAAGGTCAAATCCACGGCCCGCAAGGCCATCAAGGCGATCGGCTACGAGCAGGCGGGCTTCCATTGGAAGAAGGCCAAGATCGAGGTTCTGCTGCACGCCCAATCGGCGGACATTGCCCAGGGCGTCGATGGCGGCGGCAACAAGGACGAGGGCGCGGGCGATCAGGGCATCATGTTCGGCTATGCCTGCCGCGAGACGCCCGAGCTGATGCCGGCCCCCATCTACTATGCCCACAAGATCCTCGAGAACCTGACCAAGGCCCGCAAGGCCAAGGAAGGCGGCTGCGAGAAGCTCGGTCCGGACGCCAAGAGCCAGGTTTCGGTGCGCTACGAGGACGGCAAGCCGGTCGGCGTGACCCAGATCGTGGTCTCGACCCAGCATATCGATGAAACGCTGACCTCGAGCGATGTGCGCAAGATCGTCGAGCCCGTCGTGCGCGCCACCTTGCCCGAAGGCTGGATCACGCCCGACACCGTCTGGCACGTCAATCCGACCGGCAAGTTCGTGATCGGGGGACCCGACGGCGATTGCGGCCTCACCGGGCGCAAGATCATCGTCGATACCTATGGCGGC
>JBIOEK010000627.1:0-1927 GCA_044445925.1 Hyphomicrobiales bacterium | reverse complement strand
AGGCGCTGGGCGGTGGGGCGTGACACCTTCAGCATCTTGGCGATCTCGTCCTGGGTGTGGCCGGCGATGAAATAGAGCCAGCCGGCGCGGGCCGCCTCATCAAGGCGTGATCTGTCGCTGTCTGATGACGATCTCATTGACTGTGTCCGCCTCTTTGCGCCAGAAATCCGCCATCCAGTCGAACACCCGATCGGCGCCGGCGGCCATGAGCAGCGCCCGGCCATCGCGAGAGGCGTAGTGCCCCCCTCCGACGAAGCCCCAGACCGTCATACCGGCAGCTTTGCCGGCTTGCACGCCGCTGACGCTGTCCTCGATCACCAAGGTTCGCTCCGGGGCGACCTTCATGCACCTGGCTGCATGCAGGAAGAGGTCGGGCGCCGGCTTGCCGCGCTCGACCATCTGCGAAGTGAAGACGCGCCCCTTGAACAGCGGCGACAACCCGGTCAGCTCCAGCGAGAATTCGATGCGCTCGAGATCGCTTGATGACGCCACGCAGTAGGCGACGCCGAGGCTCGCCAGCACCTCTGCGACATTCGGGATCGCCTGCAGCGAAGCCGTGAAGGATCGGCGCACCATGCCGCGCAGCTCCTCCAGGAACTCCTTCGGCAGGACACGCCCGAAGGCCCCGTAGTGCTCGGCGACCGAGTCGACGCTGCGCCCCAGGAACTTGTCGAACACGGTATCGAGATCGGCCTCGATCCCGTGCCGCCCCAGCAGCTCCACCAGGCACCGGCAGCTGAGCATCTCGCTGTCGACCAGCACGCCGTCGCAATCGAAGATGACCAGATCGCAATCCATCGACATCCGGACCAAGGGCGGCATCCAGGGTTAGAGGCTCGCGAGGGTCGCGCTTTTCTCGGCTGCGACACCAAAATGCAGGGTTGCCACGCCGATATGAGATCATATACTCACGTAATGAGCAATAACCCGCGCTTCGACCAGCGTTCGGGATCCTCGCGCCGGGGCACGAACGGCGCATATCCCTTCCGCCGGCCGAGGCCCAGCGGCCGGTGGGGCCGGCTATCGAGCGGCCGGCGCCGGGCTATCCCAGCAGCGCCTTGCTCATGAGGACCGTCTCGATCCCGCCCGGCCTGACCTCGCGCTGCGAGCCTTCATAGCCGAGCTTGCGATAGAAGTTCACGGCCGTCAGCGAAGAGGCGAGGCTGAGCCTCTCGCGGCCTTGCCGGCGCGCCAGCTTCTCGATGAAGGCCATCATGGCGGCACCGATACCGCGGCCCTGACGAGAAGGGTCGACGAAGACCGAGTGCACCCTCTCCGCAGCGAGGCTGACGGTGCCCGCGAGCTCTCCGTCGAGCATCGCCACAAAGACAAGGCGCTCCCGCATCCGCCGCAGGACCTCCGGAGCGGAATGTTTCGCCGCGAGGGCCGCGATGGCGGCAGGCCGGTAGCGCGCGCGTTGCTGACCTCGTGGGCCCGCAAGATCATGCGGCTGATCGCTTCGGCCTCGGCGCGGCGTGCCTTGCGCAGGCGGATCCGCGACGAAGGCGAGGATGCGGCCAAGGCTTTTCGCGACGCGGCCCGCAGAGGCTCTTGGCCTAGCGTCCCGCCGTCGAGGCACACTGCGAGCCGCTTCGGCGCCACGTTGCGAAAGGCCATGAGGAGGGCGCTCGCAAGCGTCGCCTCGTCGGCCTTTTCGAGGCGGATATGGGTCGAGCCGCGCTTCCCCCAGCCGCCAGGCACCGGAGCGAAGATCGCGGGCTCGGCGGCGCACAGCAATTCCTGCTGCTCCAAGGTGAGCTTCGCCATGGCGAGGCCCCGCTCCGGTGTCAAGGTCGCGAAGATCCTGCCGCCCACCCGGAAATCGGGATGGCCCATATGCTCGCCCTCGACCGCCTCGGGCAAGGCAAGCGCGATGGCGCGTACGTGATCGGGGGTCATCATGCTCACCGCTTCGCGCGCCTTGCCT
>JBIOEK010000626.1:0-1930 GCA_044445925.1 Hyphomicrobiales bacterium | reverse complement strand
GTCTGCGCAACGTGTCGAGATAGGCGTTCATTCGATCGTCGTTCGCGCCAGATCCGCCAGGAGTTCGTCGGCGAGCGCGCCGAGGGCTGCTTCGCCGCGCGTTCGTCGCAGACGTTCGGCTGCCAGGATCGCCTGCAGCCCGGCGAAGGCACGGTCGAGATCGTCATTGACGAGCACATAATCGAAATCCCGCCAATGCGGGATTTCCCTGGCCGCCGAGGCGAGACGCTTTTGGATCGTCGCCGCGTCATCCTCGGCGCGCCGGCGCAGCCGCTCGAGGAGCTCCGGGATCGAAGGCGGGAGGATGAAGACGCTCGCGACATCGTTCCGCATCACCTCGCAGACCTGCAACGTGCCTTGAACGTCGATGTCGAACAGATAATCGCGCCCGGCTTCGAGCGCGGTCTCGACAGGCTCGCGCGGCGTGCCGTAGAAATTATCGTGCACCTGGGCCCATTCAAGGAGCTCGCCGCGATCGCGCAGCGCCTCGAAGCGGCGCTTGTCGATGAAATGGTAGTGGATGCCGTCGACCTCGCTCGGGCGGCGCTGGCGCGTCGTCACCGATACAGAGAGGGCGAGGTTCCTATCCGTCTGCAGCAACAATCGGCTTAGCGTCGATTTCCCGGCGCCCGAGGGCGAGGCGATGATGAGCACGAGCCCCCGCCTCGCCGGAGCGAAGGCTCTGTCCGAAGCTTCGGCCGGCGTGCTCATTCGACGTTTTGAACCTGCTCGCGCCATTGCTCGACGACCGTCTTCAATTCGAGGCCGATGCGCGACAACGCGGCGTCGTTCGCCTTCGCCGTCAATGTATTGGCCTCACGGCCGAATTCCTGCGCCAGGAAATCGAGACGCCGGCCGATGGCGCCGCCCTTCGCCAAGAGCTCCCCCGCGGCCGCCACATGGGCACGCAACCGGTCGATTTCCTCGCGCACATCCGCGCGACTGGCGATGAGGACGGCTTCCTGGTGCAGACGCTCGGTATCGAAGCTCGCAGACGCGTTCAGTAGCTCGCGCACCTGCTTGGCGAGCCGCAAGCGCACCGCCTCGGGCTGTCGCCCCGGACAGGCATCGGCGCCCTCGGTCAGCCGCTCGATTGCGGCAAGCTGGGCCGCGAGCACGGCCTCGAGACGCGCACCCTCCTCGGCGCGCATGCTCACCACCGCATCGAGCGCCCGCACGAAGCCCGCCGAGAAGGCGGCAAGGCTCGCCTCGCGCTCGGCTTCGCTCTCGCCCGACTCCGCGCCTTCGACCACGCCGCGCACCGCCAAGAGCGGCCCGATCGCCGGCGGGGGAAGCCCGTGGCGGCTCGCCGCGCGCTTCGCGGCCTCGATGAGCGCATCGAGGAGCGCCTCGTCGACCACGGGCCTCGCAGCGCCCGTATCGAGCTGGGCGCTCAGCGACGCGAATACCGAGCCGCGCTGCAGCTTCGTCGCCGCCACGCGACGCAGGGGCTCGGCGAGCGGCTCGAACCCCTGCGGAAGCTTGAACTTGAGCTCGAGACCACGTCCATTGACGCTCCTGATCTCCCAGGCCCAGCGCCAGATTCCGTGAGTCCCTGTCTCGCGTGCGAATCCGGTCATGCTCTGGAGAGACATGGGCTGCTGATAGCCGCCGGATCGATCGGCCGCAAGACGAGCGAGAGCTACGAAAGCAGGTTAATGACCAGCGTACCCCGAGGGGTGCGCATAATTTTGAGCACCGGCGCGCCCTTCTTGCTCCCGTAAGGGCGCGAGGAGGAGGGCCGCACGCAAAGCCCATGCGCCGCCCATTTGGGTGAACCTCGTCCAGTTCGCCGGCGGCGCGAAGCGTGTAGCGCAGCTTCACAGGCCATGCCTTGCCCAAATGGCGTGAGCCTGTTCCTCGGTCGCGAACTCGTCGCAGTCAGTCTGCGCAACGGGTGTTTTCGGGCATGCCCCACCCGTTGCATTAC
>JBIOEK010000625.1:0-1945 GCA_044445925.1 Hyphomicrobiales bacterium | reverse complement strand
TATCCTTGGCCGGATCGCTCGCCACATAGGCCTGCGAGGCGGAGAGATCCTCGCCCTTGTCGTTGGCCAGATGGCCGCGCAGGCTCGCTTCGCCCTTGGCCTCGTCCTTGCCCTTGAGCTCGTCGGGGATCACCTCGAGCACCCTGATGTCGGGCTCGATGCCCTTCGCCTGGATCGAGCGCCCGGACGGCGTGAAGTAGCGCGCCGTGGTCAGGCGGATGGCGGCGTCGTTGCCGACCGGAATGATGGTCTGCACCGAGCCCTTGCCGAAGGAACGCGTGCCGAGCAGCGTGGCGCGCTTGTGATCCTGGAGCGCGCCGGCCACGATCTCCGAGGCCGAAGCCGAGCCGCCATTGATGAGCAGCACGACGCGCTTGCCCTTGGTGACGTCGCTATGGCGCGCATCCCAACGCTTGGTGTCCTCGGGATTGCGGCCGCGCGTCGAGACGATCTCGCCCTTGTCGAGGAAGGTATCGCAGACGCCGATCGCCTGATCGAGCAGGCCGCCCGGATCGTTGCGCAGATCGAGCACATAGCCCTTCAGCCTGTCCTCGCCGATATCCTTCTTCAGGCTGTCGAGCGCTGCGCGCAGATTTTCGGTCGTCTGCTCGTTGAACTGGGTGATCTGGACGTAGCCGACATCGTCTTCCTTGTGGAACTTCACGCTCTTGACCTGGATGACCTCGCGCGTCAGCCTGAGCTCGAGGGGATCCTTGCGCTCCTTGCGCACGATGGTGAGCTTGACCGAGGTCTTGACGGCGCCGCGCATCTTGTCGACGGCCTGGTTCAGGGTGAGGCCCTGCACCGCCTCGCCATCGATCTGGGTGATGATGTCGCCGGACAGGATGCCGGCGCGCGCGGCCGGCGTATCGGCGATCGGCGCGATCACCTTGATCAACCCATCTTCCATGGTGACCTCGATGCCGAGGCCGCCGAACTCGCCCTTGGTGTTCACCTGCATGTCGCGGAAGCTCTTGGCGTCCATGTAGCTCGAATGCGGGTCGAGCGAGGTGAGCATGCCGTTGATGGCCGCTTCGACTAGCTTGGCATCGTCGGGCTTCTCGACATAGTCGGCGCGGATACGCTCGAACACGTCGCCGAAGAGATTGAGCTGCCGATAGGTATCGCCCGCCGAGGCGGCCTGGGCCGGCTGGCTCGCGAGGAAGCGCGTTTCGAGGCCGAGCGTTGCCGCGCCGACGCCGAATACCGCGCCCAGAAGAAGGAGAGAGGACTTGCGCATCAGCCGCGAACCTTCCGTTGGTCAGTCTTGGCCCACCATGGGCCGGGGTTGATCGCCGAGCCGTCTTTGCGGAACTCGACGTATAGAACAGGTCCACCCGATGTGGTCTTTGCCACCTCGGTGGTCAACACGTTGCCTTCGCCCATTTCGCCGACCGGCTCGCCGGCAAGCACCGGCTGCCCCGCCGAAACGTCGATGTGACCCAACCCGGCAAGAACGATATGATAGCCGTTACCGGCATTAATGATCAAGAGTTGCCCGTAACCCCTGAACGGGCCGGCATGGGCGACGACGCCTTCGCTCGGCGAGGACACGACGGCGCCGGGACGGGTGGCGATCGATACGCCCCTCGACTGCCCCATCACCTCGTCCGGATCGCCGAAGTCGCGCGCCACCGAGCCCGAGACCGGCATAGGCAGAAGGCCCCGCGCCTCGGCGAAGGCGATCTTCGGGCTGAGCCGGGCCGGCTCCTTGAGGCTCGCGGCCGTGAAGCTGCTCTGGGTGGAAAGGGCGAGCGCCTCGGCGGCCTTGCGGTCATCGGCGGCGCGTTTCTCGGTCTGGGCGATATCGGCATCGATGCTCGCCAGAAAATCGCGCATGCCCTTGGCCCTCTGAGCGAGCGCCGCGGCCCGTTTGCCGGCTTCACCGAGCGCGGCTTCGTCGGCAGCCAAGCTCGCCCGGCGCATCTCGACGAGCGCCGCGAGG
>JBIOEK010000624.1:0-1947 GCA_044445925.1 Hyphomicrobiales bacterium | reverse complement strand
GTCTCGGATGACGTGTTCACTTCGATCCATATCGAGGAGTTCGAGGCGAGCGCGCGCGACACCAAGCTCGGCCAGGAAGAGATCACCCGCGACATCCCCAATGTCGGCGAGGAAGCGCTGAAGAACCTAGACGAGGCGGGGATCGTCTATATCGGGGCCGAGGTCAAGCCCGGCGACATCCTGGTCGGCAAGGTGACACCGAAGGGCGAGTCGCCGATGACCCCGGAAGAAAAGCTGTTGCGCGCGATCTTCGGCGAGAAGGCGTCCGACGTGCGCGACACCTCGCTGCGCCTGCCGCCCGGCGTCTCCGGCACGATCGTCGAGGTGCGCGTCTTCTCACGCCGCGGCGTCGACAAGGACGAGCGGGCACTGGCGATCGAGCGCGCCGAGATCGAGCGGCTGGCGAAAGACCGCGACGACGAGCGCGCCATCCTCGAGCGCAGCTTTGCCGCGCGGCTCACGGAATTGCTGGTCGGCCAGACCACGGTCTCCGGCCCCAAGGGCATGAAATCGGGGGCCGAGGTCAATGACGCGCTGCTCGCCGAGTACACCCCCGGGCAGTGGCGCCAAATCATCGTCCAGGACGATGCGCGGATGGCCGATATCGAGACCCTGAAAAAGCAGATGGACGACGCCATCGCCGAGCTTCAATCGCGCTTCGAGAGCAAGGTCGAGAAGCTGCAGCGCGGCGATGAATTACCGCCGGGCGTGATGAAGATGGTCAAGGTCTTCGTCGCGGTAAAGCGCAAGCTGCAGCCGGGCGACAAGATGGCCGGCCGCCACGGCAACAAGGGGGTCATCTCGCGCATCATGCCGATCGAGGACATGCCCTATCTCGAAGACGGGACCCCGGTCGACATCGCGCTCAATCCATTGGGCGTGCCGAGCCGGATGAATGTCGGGCAGATCCTCGAAACCCATCTCGGCTGGGCCGCCGCCGGGCTCGGCCGACGCATCGGCGAGGTGCTCGAGGGGGCGCGGCGCAATGGCGGCGGCGACAAGCAACTGCGCCAGCTGCTCGGCGAGATCTATGATGGCCAGGATCGCACTACGATCGAGGCGCTGGCGCACGACGAACTCGTCGACTTCGCCGGCGATCTGACGCGCGGGGTGCCGATGGCGAGCCCGGTCTTCGATGGGGCGCGCGAAGATGACATCGTCGCCATGCTGACCCGGGCGGGGCTTGCGTCGTCCGGCCAGGTGACGCTGGTTGATGGGCGTACCGGGGAACCCTTCGACCGCAAGGTGACCGTCGGCTACATCTACATGCTGAAGCTGCACCATCTGGTCGACGACAAGATCCACGCCCGCTCGATCGGACCCTATAGCCTGGTTACCCAGCAGCCATTGGGCGGCAAGGCGCAGTTCGGCGGGCAGCGGTTCGGCGAGATGGAGGTGTGGGCGCTCGAAGCCTACGGCGCCGCCTACACCTTGCAGGAGATGCTGACGGTCAAATCGGACGACGTCTCCGGCCGCACCAAGGTCTACGAGGCGATTGTCCGGGGCGACGACAATTTCGAGGCGGGCATCCCGGAATCCTTCAACGTCTTGGTGAAGGAGCTCCGGTCGCTCGGCCTCAACGTCGAGCTCGAGCAGCGCAGCTACTGATTTCACGAAGGCGGGGAGCGCTCGCGGCGCCCCCGCCGACCGTCACGCGTTACCCAGAGAGGGATCGTTCATGAACGAGCTGATGAACATCTTGGGCCAGGTTACGGGGCCGCAGAGTTTCGATCAGATCAAAATCTCGATTGCCAGCCCCGAGCGCATCCGCTCGTGGTCCTACGGCGAGATCAAGAAGCCGGAGACGATCAACTACCGGACCTTCAAGCCGGAGCGCGACGGCCTGTTCTGCGCCCGCATCTTCGGGCCGATCAAGGACTACGAGTGCCTGTGCGGCAAGTACAAGCGCATGAAGTACCGCGGCATCATCTGCGAGAAATGCGGCGT
>JBIOEK010000623.1:0-1954 GCA_044445925.1 Hyphomicrobiales bacterium | reverse complement strand
ATGCAGCAACGCGGCGCCGCAGATCATGGCCACTGGCCGAAAGGCGGACGGCTTCAAGAGCTTCCGGCCCGGTTTCGCATCAGCATTGCGACCACGAGGCTCGATGGGGGGGCGCCATCATTGCGCCGGGGCAGCAGCTATATCGGCCGAAAAAGGGAGAGATCGACCGGCGCCCGGGCAGAAAGCTCGCCGAAAGCCTCACGAGGGCGACCGGCATGATCGACTTGTCATTTCCGGAGCGAGGAATCAGGTCCCCGTCTTCGCCGACCTTCGCTTGGGCGCCTCATCCGTGCCGCCGGGCGAATTCCCGCTGTGGTCTGCGGCCGCCTCCCATGAACGGACCATTGCCCGCAGGCGATCCCAGCTCGCCTCCTGCTCGGCGAGGGGGCTCGTGTCCTTCAAGGTCAGGACTTCGATCCCGGCCTCCTCGTCACGCTCGATCTCGACGAGGAACTTGCCCGGCTTGGCCACGGCTTCGCCGGTCTTGCCGCCAGCGATTGGGAGCTTGAGCTGCGGCTGGGCCCGCAACTCCTCGAGCGACAACGATCTCGATCGCCTTCTCGGGCTACCGCGTCGGGCGGCCGGCACGGGTTCCGGCGGCGCCAGCATCTGGAAAGGCTCTGCGGACATCTCCCGTCGCCGCGAGCCGCGATCCTCGTAACAGTCGACCCCCATGGCCTCGAGGAAAGCCCGCACGGGCGCCGCAACCGCACCTCTTCCCGTAAAGCTCATCCGCCCGAGCCTCGCCGCAAGGTCCTGCGTGACCTCCCGGCAATAGCCTCCCCCATTGGCATGGGAGCCATAGCTATAGACGGCGTGACAGACGCCCGCGTAAGCCCCGTTCCAGATGTCGCGTTCGATGAGCTCGAGGGTGGCCCGGCTCAAAGGCATCCGCGGCGAATACAGCTCTCCGTCGAGCTCCATCCAGACGACATGCGCATCGCCCGTGCGCCGGCTCACGACGCCTTCCTCCGCGAGGGCTTCGCCGCGGTCTCCTTCGGCGCCTCGGCGGGTTTCGATTTACCTCCGGCGATGGGGAGCTTGAACTGCGGCTGATCGCGCTCCTTCGCCTTCGCGCTCGCCCGCTTTTTCGGCGCTGGAGCGGCCTTCTGCGGCGGAGCTGCCTTTTGCGGCGGCGTCCGCTCGCCGGCGGCAAGGCTGCGCTTCAGGGCTTCGACGAGATTGATGACGTTGCCGCCGGAAGGCGCGCTCTTTGCCGCTCGCGGCTTCATGCCGGCCTGCTTTTCGCGCACCATCTCGACGATCGCGTCCTCGTAGCGATCGTTGAACTCGCTCGGGTCGAAATGGCCCGATTTGCGCTTGATGATGAGCTTCGCCATGTCCTTCAAGTCCGGCTCGAGCTTCAGCTCCGGCACGTCCTCGAAATAGGCCTTCTCGCCGCGGACTTCGTAGGCATAGCGAAGCAAGGTCCCCAGCAGGCCGTTATCCCATGGCTCGACCATGATGATGCGTTCCCGCCTCGAGATCACGACCCTGCCGAGGCCGACCACGCCCTCTTCGCGCATGGCGTCGCGGATGACGACGAAAGCTTCCTCGCCGACCCTTTCGGTCGGCGCGATGTAATAGGGCGTGTCCACGTAGCGGGGATCGATTTCCGACCGGGGCACGAATTTCTCGATGTCGATCGCGTGGCTGCTCTCGATGCGGATATCGTCGAGATCACTTTCCTCGATCGGCAGATAATGGTCCTTGTCGACCGGATAGCCCTTGATCTGGTCTTCGGTCTCGACCGTCTGGCCGGTTTCCGCGTCCACGAACTGGCGCTTCAGGCGATTGCCGGTCTTGCGATTGAGAGTGTTGAACTTGACCCGGGACGAGGAGCTCGACGCGGGATAAAGCGCCACCGAGCAAGAGACGAGGGACAGTTTCAGGAAGCCCTTCCAGTTACTCCGCGGGGCCATGACGCAACTCCATTCAACCCGAACGCATAGAT
>JBIOEK010000622.1:0-1960 GCA_044445925.1 Hyphomicrobiales bacterium | reverse complement strand
ATAGGTGACCGTGGCGCCCGGGTCGAGGGTGATCAGGAAGATATCGGAGTCGGAGGCGGGGTCGCGCTCGGGCGAGGAGCCCTCGCTCGCGGTGACGGCGGTGATGCGGGTCGAGCCGAGGTCGGGCCAGACGACCTGCGAGCCCGTGAGCCTCGAATGGGGCGCGACCAGGAGCCGGTCGATCTGCTGGTCCGAATCATTGTTGAGCGCGAAGGCGATCCAGTCGGGGTGGGAGCCCGCGGCGCGCGACTTGACGGCGATGCGCCGCACGATGCCGTCGGCGCCGGGCGCCGTCGATATCTGGATGGTGTCGGTGTCGCCCTGCGAATGGAAATATTGCACCACCTTGGTCATGTCGATCGCGGCGGTGTCGGGATTGACCCTGATGGCATCGACGGCGCCGGCCGGCGCGGCGCAAAGCCAGCCGAGCATCAGCGCCAGGGCGGCGGCAATCCGGGAAACCAGGGAAAAACGCGGGCGCGGGCCGGACGAATCCGTCAACTCGGTCAAGCCTTTCATAGGATCTTCGTCTAGATGGCCACGCTCGGCGCCGCAAGGCTTGGCACTGCAAGACTTGGAACTGCAAGACTTGACGTTGCAAGGCTCGGCGCCGCAAGCGGAGTCACTCTGACGGACGCTTCTCGACGTTTCTATGGCTCGATCGTGGCGCGGCGGGGGGGATCGGATCGGTCGACAAGATGGCATAAAGCAGATGATCCTGCCAGCGGCCATTGATGCACAGGTAGCGACGCGCCAGGCCCTCCTTGCGAAAGCCCACATGCTCGAGGAGCCGGATCGAGGCCTCGTTATGGGGCAGGCAGGCCGCTTCCACGCGCTGCAGGCCGAGATGCCCGAAGGCGAAGGAAAGCGCGAGCCTGACGGCTGCTCCCATATGGCCTTGCTGGGTGTAGGGCGCCCCGATCCAATAGCCCAAGGTCGCCGCCTGGACGACGCCGCGCCGCAGGAAGCCGAGCGTCAAGCCGCCCATCAGGCATTGGTCGTTCTCGCGCACCAGGAAGAACGGATAGGCCTCGTCGCGGCGCATCTCCTCGGCGTAGCGCTTGATGCGGCGCCTGAAGCTTTCGCGCGACAATTCGTCGGCCGGCCAGATGGGCTCCCAGGGGGCGAGGAAATTGCGGCTTTGATCGCGCAGCCTCGCCCATTCGGCATGATCGGATAGGCGCGGCGCCCTGAGCCGAAGATTGCCGCTCGCGAGCGCCGGCGCTTCGGCCATCGGGTCGCTGAAGCGGAAGAGCGCCATGTCAGCCTCGCGCGGCAAGCGCCGGCGCGGCAACGGGCCTGGCCGGGTCCATATGCCTGCGGAGCTCCTCGATGCGAGGCAGCTTCTTCAGGGGGCCGACGGCCGCGACCGCCATCGGCGTCTCGAGCAAGGCGCGGCCTGCCG
Source organism: Hyphomicrobiales bacterium (assembly GCA_044445925.1). Lineage (GTDB taxonomy): Bacteria > Pseudomonadota > Alphaproteobacteria > Rhizobiales > Beijerinckiaceae > GAS188. The sequence continues at coordinate 555 of JBIOEK010000622.1, read as the reverse complement.
CGCGCACATCCTCGACGCTGAGCCTGTCGATGCGCCCGGTGAGCTCCTCGCGCGACAGCACCCGCCCATAGGCCAGCAGCGAGCGCGCCATGAAGGAGGCGCGCGGCGCTGCAGCCTCATGCGCCGAGAGCAGCGCCACCTTCGATTGCGCCTTGGCGCGGCGGATCTCGACTTCGCTCAGATCCTCGGTGGCGCGCGCCAGCACGTCGAGCGTGACGAGCGCCAGCTCCCGCGTCTTCTTCGGATCGGTTCCGGCATAGATGCCGAAGGCGCCGCTGTCGTGATAGGGCGCGTGGAAGGCGTAGATCGAATAGGCGAGGCCGCGCGTCTCGCGAATGTCCTGGAACAGCCGCGACGACATGCCCCCGCCGACTGCGCTGGTGAACACTTGCACGGCGTCATAGGCGTCGTCCAAATAGGATACGCCGCCGAAGCCGAGCATCAGATGGGCCTGCTCGGCGCGGCGGTCGTCGCGCATCTCGCTGCCGACATAACGGGCCGGCTGCGAGGGTAGCGGCGGCGCGCTCGAGAAGCCCGCGAACAGGCGCTCGACCT
>JBIOEK010000621.1:0-1969 GCA_044445925.1 Hyphomicrobiales bacterium | reverse complement strand
ATGAAGCTGCGGTCGATCTTGATCTTGTCGAAGGGGAAGGACTGCAGATAGGACAAGGACGAGTAGCCGGTGCCGAAATCGTCCATGGCGATCCGGACTCCGAGCGCCTTCAGCCGGCGCAAGATCGCCACCGCGCGTGTGAAATCGCCGATCAGCGCGCCCTCGGTGATTTCGAGCTCGAGACGATCCGGGCTCAGCCCGGTCTCCAGGAGCACCCTGTGCACGAGGTTCGGCAGATCCCCATAGCGGAATTGCACCGGCGAAAGGTTGAGCGCGATCTGCAAGGGCGCTTCCCAGGAGGCTGCCTCCCGGCAGGCTTCGCGCAGCGTCCATTCGCCGATCGCCACGATCAGGCCGTTTTCCTCGGCGGCGGGGATGAATTCGCCCGGCAGGATCAGGCCCCGTGTCGGATGCTGCCAGCGGAGCAAGGCCTCGAAGCCGATGACCGCGCCCTTCATGCGGGCCTGCGGCTGATAATGCAGGACGAGCTCCTCGCGTGCGATGCCGGTCCGCAGATCATGCTGCAGCGCGTGGCGCTCGCGCGTGCGCCGATCCATCTCGGAGTCGAAGAAGCGATAGGTATCGCGGCCTTCCCGCTTGGCACGATAGAGAGCGGCGTCCGCATTGTTGAGCAAGGTGTTGGCATCCCTGCCGTCGGCCGGGAATACCGAAATCCCAACGCTGAGCGAGATGCGCAGCTGGTGGTTGCCGATCTCGACATCGCCGGCGACCGTGTCGAATAGCCGGCTGGCCAGCGCCTCCGGGTTCGGGGGCTCTGTGCCGGGCGTGGTGATCATGGTGAATTCGTCGCCGCCGAAGCGGGCCAGGAAGGTGCCGTGCGCCGCCGCCTCCAGGCGTCGCGCCGCGATCCTCAGGAACTCGTCCCCGACCGCGTGGCCGAAGACGTCATTGACCTCTTTGAAGCGGTCGATGTCGATGCACAGGACAGCGAAGCTCTCCTCGGATTTGGCCCCATCCTCGAAGGCGAGCGCCAGCCGCTCGTTGAATCTCGTGCGATTGGGCAGGTTGGTCAGGGCATCGTGATGGGCCATGAAGGCGATGCGCTCGGCCGATCGCTTCTGCTCGGTCACATCGTCGATCACGATCACCAAGAACTGGGGATCGCCATTGGCATCGCTGAGCCGCAGGCGCTTGGTGACGACCGATCGCGTCTCGCCGGCCGGAGTGACTGTCGAGAACTCGTGGACGATGAATCCCTCGGCCGACGCCAGCACCTCTGTGTCGCGAACGGCGATGGCATCCGCAGCCTCCTTGGGGAAGATGCCGTAGCAGGTCTTGTCGAGCATCGTCTCGCGCGGCACGCCGAAAAAAGCCTCGGCCGCGCGATTGATCACGAGATGGCGGCCATCGCTTGCATCCTTCACCAGAACGGAGGTCGGGATGTTTTCGATGACCGCATCGAGGAAATTGCGCGCCCGGTCGAGCTCGGCCTGCGTCTTGAGGCGCTCCGTGTGGTCCTCGAGGACTTGCACCAGGAATTGCGGGAAGCCCTCGGGATCGCGCAAGACGAGCCGCTTGACGGTCACCTGGCGCTGTCCGAATCCCGGCGTCGACAGGGAATTCTCGCTGATTGTCAAGTCGTTGCCCGAATTCAACGCCGCATTATCGCGAGCGATGATGGCGTCGGCCTCCTCCTTGGAGAAGATGTCGTAGCAGTTCTTGCCGATCATCTCGGCGCGCGGTACCCCGAAGAAGCTGCCGGCCGCGCGGTTGACGAGGCTGTAGCGCCGTTCCGCGACATCCTTGACCAACACGATGGCCGGCACATGGTCGATCACCGTGTCGAGAAATCCCTGGGCGCGATCGAGAGCCTTCTCGGTCTTCAGCTGCTTCGTCACGTCCTCGGCCACGAGCAGGATATGGGCCGGCTTGCCGTCCCGGTCCGACATGACGACACGCCGCGAGGTGCAGTTGCGGGCTTCGCCGCTCCTGCCCCTCACCACATCTT
>JBIOEK010000620.1:0-1976 GCA_044445925.1 Hyphomicrobiales bacterium | reverse complement strand
GGCTGCACGCGCTCGATCCGAGCTTCGTTTCTCCCGAGACGGTCGAGACCAATATCGTCAATGTCGACCTCGCCGCGAGCCCGCGTCTCGCTTCCGATTGGGCGGCGGCGCTGAAGGAGCGCGGCATCCTGGTCGGGCCGACCAAGCCGAGGCGTCTGCGCCTCCTCACTCACCGCCATATCGGAAAGGCGGAGGCCGAACGCGCGCTCGCGGCCTTTCGCGAGGTCGGGGCGAGGTTCGCCGGGACGCGAACCTCGCATGCTGCGTCGTGAGAGCAATGCATCGGACGAAGGCGCGTGCCAAACGCTGCCCCGGAAGCTTGTCCACGTGAGGCCATATGACACGTGACGAGGCGAGGACCGTACCCAAATCTTGGCATGCGCTGATCCATGACACGCTCAAGGCCAACGACGTGCGGCTCGTCACCTACGTTCCCGATCGGGTGCTGACGCCGCTCATCGAGAGCGTGCATGCGGATGCCTTCTTCACCGCCTTCGCGACGACGCGCGAGGAGGAGGCGCTCGGCATCGTCACCGGCGCCTGGATGGGCGGAATGCGCGGCGCCCTGCTGATGCAGACGAGCGGCTTCGCCACCTTGCCGAATGCGCTCGCATCGCTTGCCGTCCCCTATCAGATCCCGCTCATCATGCTCATCTCGGAGCGCGGCACGCTCGGCGAGTTCAATCTCGGCCAGGCGCTGGTCTGTCGCACGATGCGGCCGGCGCTCGAGGCGCTCGGCATCGAGCACCACACCATCACGCGCCTCGACGAGCTCGAGTTCATCGTCGATCGCTCGATCAAGCAGGCGGTCGCGACCCAGGCGCCTTGCGCCCTGATCCTCTCCCCGCTGCTCACGGGCGGCAAGACGTTCAAGGAATAGGGCATAGAGTGGCCGCCTCCGACCAGACACCTTCCCATCACGCCAATCTCAAGGTGATGAACCGCTTCGACCTGACGCAGCGCCTCGTGGCCCGCCTGCAAAATGGCGAGGCGGTCATCGGCGGCATCGGCAACACCAATTTCGATCTGTGGGCGGCCGGGCAAAGGCCGCAGAATTTCTACATGCTCGGCAGCATGGGCCTTGCCTGCCCGATCGCGCTCGGCCTCGCTCTGGCGCAGCCCTCACGGCGCGTCATCGCGCTCGAGGGGGACGGCTCGCTCCTGATGCAGCTCGGCTGCCTCTCGACCATCGCCATGCTGCGGCCGAGGAACCTCGCGATCCTCATCATGGACAATGGCTGCTACCAGATCACCGGAGCCCAGCCGACCACGACCTCCTTCGAGGCCGATCTCGTCGCCATCGCGCAGGGCTCGGGCCTATCGCGGAGCGCTTGGGCGGCCGATGAGAGCATGTTCGAGAGCCTCGTGGAGCGCGCCCTCTCCGAGGACGGTCCATCGCTCATCGCGGCGCGCATCGACGACAAGCCGGCGGTCGCCACGACCGAGCGCGATCCCGCGCTGATCCGCGATCGCTTCATGCGCGGATTGGGCGTGAAGCGGTAGGCCGTGTCTTGGTTTGAGGGGCCGTAATGGGTCGACACCCGCCCTTCCGGTGGTCAGGCCCGGATGTCGTGACGACGTGGCATAAGTCACCGGCTCAGGCCATCTGAGGACGCAGTCATGCCGCCGCACAACCCCAGCCGCGGCGCTCCCGGATCAATTGGCGTTCCGCTTCCGCTTCGCTCTGACGATCAAGAGATAACCGACAAAGGCAGTCGCCAGACCGGATGCCGACATCCCCAACAACATAAGCTGCGGATTGGCGATCGCACGGTTTTCCAGGATCGCGTCGGCCAAGATCATCCCACTCCCGACAATTCCCATGGCGCCGCCGGCCCCCATCACGACAAGCAGCCCGAATGACGCTTTGGCGGCAAAGCCCTCGATTCCCTCCCCCAAGGTGATCCGCTCGCTGGATCGCGGCAGGCCGGCGATCAGCGGCCGCAGCCTGCGCATGCTGTAGGCGTGCATCAGTG
>JBIOEK010000619.1:0-1981 GCA_044445925.1 Hyphomicrobiales bacterium | reverse complement strand
GGCTCGACGAGCTCTTGGCGAAGCTCGGCTTTCGCCATGCGGGTCGGCATCGCAGCAAGGACGTGCTCCTCTACCGGCAAGGCGGCGTCAATCTGGTCGTGAATGCGGAGAAGGATTCATTCGCGCATTCCTATTTCCTCATGCATGGCCCCTCGATCTGCGCGATCGCGCTCAGCGCCGACGACGAGATCCAAGCGTTGAGCCGGGCCGAGGCATTCGGCGCCAAACGTTTCGAGGGCCGCGTCGGCCCGAACGAAATGCGCGTTCCGGCCATCCGCTCACCGGATGCCGGCCTCTTCTATTTCGTCGCCGACAAGGGCGAGCCGACCCATGAGCTCGACACGGATTTCATCATCGATCCTCATCGCGACGACGCAGCGGCGACGGCTTGGCTCTGCCGGGTCGATCACATTGCCCAGGCGCTCCCCGAGGGCCAGCTCGATTCCTGGGTCCTGTTCTTCCGGTCGGTGCTCGGCCTCGAGCCGGAACGCGCCTTCGAGCTGCCCGACCCTTACGGCCTCGTCCATAGCCGGGCCGTAGCCAGCGCCAACCGGGCATTGCGCTTTGCCCTGAATGTCTCGCAAAGCCGCAACACGGCGACGGCGCGCTCCGTCTCCGCCTCGGCGGGCGCCGGCGTCCATCATATCGCCCTCGAGAGCACGGACATCTTCGCGACCGTCGACAAGCTCCGCGCCAATGGCGTATCGCTGTTGCCGATCCCCGAGAACTACTATGACGACCTCAACGCCCGTCTCGCTTTGCCGGGCGACCTCATCGACAGATTGCGGCAGAACGGCATTCTCTATGATCGGATCGCCGAGGCGGAATTCTTCCAGGTCTATACCGAACCCTTCGAGGACCGCTTCTACTTCGAGATCATGCAGCGCCGGGGCGGCTATGATCTCTATGGCGCGCCCAACGCGCCGGTGCGCATGGCCGCGCTCGCGCAATTGCGCCAGAGACGGCAATCGACCCCAGCGGCGAACTGGTCGCTCATCTGAGCGGCAAATGCCAGCGGCGATCAGGATCTCGCGTGCTTCGAAGCCCCGTTGAGATCGGTGCCGAACACCATGTCCCAGAACGGCGTGGTGACGCCGAAATTGCCAGGCGTCTTGGCGAAGTGATGCCTCGCATGCCGGTGCTTGAGCCGATAAAGAACCGAGCCCGGCCGCAAGCGCCAATGATGGGTGACGTGGTGCACCCCGACATAGCAAAGATAGCCGAACATCATTCCGGCGGTGAGCGCGCTCGCGGGCGCCGATCCCAGCCCCCACCAGCTGGGCAGGAGCGCACCGACCAGGAACAGCAACAGGCTCAGCCAGCTCGGCGTGCCCACGAGGGCGGCCGGATCGGCGTGATGGGCCTCATGCATGTCGTGCACGATCGGGACGCGGTGCAGGACATAGCGGTGCAGGAGATATTCGAACAAGGTCCAGATGGCGATGCCGGCCAGGACGAAGCCGCCGAGCGCCCAAAACCGCCAGGCTCCCGCCCGCATGAGCTGAAACGCCAAAAGGGCGAGGATCACCAGCGGGTAGACGACGAAATCCGCGTAGTAGCCAAGTTTACTCAACTGCATGGACCCCTCCGTAGAGCGCATGAGCCGCCATCGCGCCGGTGAGGCTCATGCGGCAGAATAGAAAAAACCCTTCGCGCGCATAGAAAGTTCGTTAAACTAGGCGAGATTACGTCTGAAGTCGTTTCCGCCCAAATGGAATCAGCGTTGCCGCCCCCTCCGCTGCCTCGGACGCTGCCGTGAGGCGGCGAAAGGCTCTGCCGGCCGTGGCCCTTCAGCAATGAGCGTGCCATCCTCCTCGGCGACGAGATCGCACACCGATCTGCGCGTCGGCATCGCCGGCTATGGCGCCATCGGCCGCAGCCTCGCGGCCGCCTTGCATCGAGGCGTTCCGGGCCTTGCGCTCGCGGCGATCGCCTCCCGCGACGAGGCGCGCATTCGACGATCACCTCGGCTTCGCGGGGC
>JBIOEK010000618.1:0-1990 GCA_044445925.1 Hyphomicrobiales bacterium | reverse complement strand
GGCAAAATGCGTGGCCTGCGCGTCGGCTGCGGCAAAGCGCGGCAATAACAGATCTTGGAGCTTGCCCCTGAAACCGCCCCCGTCCGGCAAGCTTTCCAGGAATCTCGGCCAGTCCTTGCGGATGTCGGGAAGGCCGCCGACTGCAAGGTTTCTCCGCCAGGTCCAGGAATGAGGAAATCGCCCAAGCGCCTCATGGGCGGTCCAGCCATTGCCGCGACGCCAGGTTTCGTCGAGGAAATCCTCGAGCCGTCGCGCCGCGGCAGTGGGCAGGGCAAGCGCCACATCGACCGCTTCGGCGATCGGCCCCAAGGTCGCGTCGGCAAGGGGGGTGTCGCGCTCCACATCGGCCAGGCGCTCGATGAGCCATGGCGCCTGCTCGCGGGTGCTCGCAATCCAGATGACAGGAATGCCGCCATCGAGCGCTTGCGCGACGACATCCGCCGTTCCCCCCTTCCCCGCAGCCTCGGCTCCATCCCAGACCGCGACCAGGATATCGATCTGGCGCAGGCCGAAGGCTCCGGCCCGCGCATAGGCCGCCGGCGCGCCGTCCGAAGCCTCGGGGAGCTCCACGACCTCCGACGCCTCGGCGAGCGCCGCCGCGAATTGCGGGCGATGGTCGCTCAAGATTGCGCCCTTCTCGTCTCGCGTGATGAAATCCTGTTCGTAGTGCTCGCGCGGAAACGGCAGGACCGCCGCGACCTCCCAGCTCGACGGCCGCATCTTGACGGCGATTTGATCGACGCCTTCGGCAAAGCTCGAGACCAGCCTGACGCGATGCGCCCCCTCCCGATAGAGGCGCGCATCTTGCTTGCGCCGCACCGCGCATGCCGCATCGATCGCCCTGAACACGGCGGCGAGCTGGCTGGCTGCGCGCGCTGCCGCCGCCGCTGGAAGCTTATTTGGCCTATGCCCTGTGATTCCGACCGCGAAGGTCAGCAGGGGCCGCTGCGGGACTGCGGTCATGCGGCATTGTCCAAGGCGTGCCCCGCCGCGTCAATGAGCTATCTGCCTCGAGCACGGCGTCTCGATGTTCGATAGCGCCGATGTCTATTCGGGCGGGCTGGCCGAGGAGATCCTGGGACAGGCCATCAAGGGCAAGCGCGACCGGCTTCTGATCTCGATCAAGACCACCTTCCCGAGCGGCGCGGGCCCCAACGACTTCGGCTCGTCGCGCCAGCGTCTGCTGGAGGGCTGCTCCAAGGCCGACCGTCTCGAGCATCATCATCGGCGCGCGCAACGAGGAGCAGCTCATCCAGAATATCGGCGCCATAGGTTGGAAGCTGACGCAGCAACAGATTGCCGAGCTCGACCGGGCGAGCGACGTGCCGCCCGCATATCCGGTCTGGCACCAGCGCGGCTTCCCGATGCTGAACGAACGCGGCTGATCGATGGAAGAAAAGCGCATCTCAAGTCGATCCTGGCGCCGAGCCAAGTTACGGGTTTGAGGCGATAACCTGGATCAGGCTTGCCCGTGGCCAGCCTCGACGCTTAGGCCGAGGCCGGGCCAGGGCACGACCTGTCGTCCTAGGCGAACCGCTCTCTCGCTCTCTCCCGCGCCTTCATGGCCTCGGTTTCGCGGTCGCGTGGAGGCCTCGCTGTCTCGAGCGAGTGCAGGAGCTGGCGCGCGACTTGCGAGACCTCGTCGACGGCGCGATCGAAGGCCGCCTCGTTGGCCTTGGAGGGGTGCGCAAACCCGCTCAGCTTGCGAACGAATTGCAGCGCCGAGGCGCGCACTTCCTCATCGGTGGCGGGCGGCTCGAAATTGAAGAGCGTGCGGATGTTGCGGCACATCGGATCCTCCTCTACGTTCCATTTGGGTTCGCGGTGTCGGCAAGCCAATATCCGATACATGTTCGGTCGAGGCTAGGCTGCGGCCTTCTCGAAATCTGAATATCGTCTCGGGCGCCCCTGAGCAGCCGTTGCGGCACAAGTGCCATCTGCCGCGCCCTCGTAGTTATGTTGCAGTGCAGCATGAAGTTGCATCCAGGCT
>JBIOEK010000617.1:0-1996 GCA_044445925.1 Hyphomicrobiales bacterium | reverse complement strand
GGGCCCCCCCCGCCGCTCGATCCCAGCGCTACCCCATAGATCAGCGCCCGACCCTTGCCCGGTAGCGGCAGGATCGCCGGCGCAATCGCCTCCGCAGCGGTTCGCCCGGCGCCCACCTCTCGCATGCCCGCCTTTGCGAGGGCATCGAGAGTGTCAAGAAGACCTTCCCTTCCCCAGTCGAGCACATGATTGTTGGCAAGCACGCAGCAATCAGCTCCGAGCACCTCGAGGCAGGGCAAGTTCGCGGCGGCCATCCGATAGTTGATGCCTTTCGGCTCAGCCACTCCGCGGAGGTGATTGCCGTCTCGAGATTGATGATGCGCAAATGCGGCCGTCGGCGTTCGAGTTCCGCGAGCGCATCTCCCCAGACATAGGAGAACCCTGCGGGCCTCGCTATCGGCCCGTGCGCGCGTTCCGCCAAGTCGACATAGTCGAGGGCGGAAGTGGCAAAGGATTCGAACAGTCTGGGATCGCCGGGATGGGGCAGGACCTGGTCGATGCCCCTGCCGAGCATGACGTCGCCCACCAGCATGATGCGTATTTCCGTCCCGGCGAGTGCCATTCTGCCAGTCTCCGCTCCCTCGACGACGCGACATGATCGCCCTAGCCGCTCAGGAGCCCTCGGGCAGGAAGCCTCGAGATGGTGCCCTGCCGACCAGCTCCTCGGGGCGGGCGGCCAAGGCCTTTTCGCTTCGGGGCGGATCGCTCGAACCCTCCAAATTGTCTTTTGGCGCGATGTTACCGGAACGCTGATTCCCCTCCCCGGCCGCCTCGGTCGCAAGCTCCTTCCCCCGCGGAAGCCCGCCTTCCGACTTCATGCCCGAGGCGGCCTGCTCGACCGGCCGCGACTTCGCGGGATGCTCACGCCTCCAAAGGTCCAGGCATTCCCCCTCGCGACCGCGAACGACCCGCAATCCCATTGAAGGCCCGTGGGTTTCGGTGACCACGGTGCATTGTCCTTCCGGCAGCGTGTCGGCCTCGTAATAGATGATGACCCAGTCCCGCGAGCGGCCGAGCTCATGGGCCAGGCGCGTGTTGGAATAGAGCGCCGTCAAATCACATCCGTCGCGTAGCGTGTGCAGGATCGGGAGCCAAGCCTCTCCGGTGGGATTGAATCGTCTGGGCGCTATCTTCGGGAGCGTGCCGGTGCGCGCCTTCTCGCGGTACTCGCGATCGACATCGAGGAGAAGGCCGACGGATGGACGCTCCCGCCGGTCTCTCAACTCGCGCAGCCGCGGCCGGCCGAGCCGCTCGGCCAATGCCGTGCGGATCAACTCCAGCCGGCGCCTACCGAAACCCGGGACCTTGGCGAGGCGCCCGTCATGGGCGGCCATCTCGAGGGCTTCCAGCGTGTCGATGTGCAGCTCCTCATGCGCACGCCTGGCAAGCTCAGGCCCGACACAGGGAATTGTCCGGAACAGCTTCTCCGGTTCCAGCGCGCCGCGCAATCGCGCGAGCTGCGACCAGTGCCCGGTGCTCAGCATCTCGGCGAGCGCGGCCGCGATCGCGCGGCCGACGCCAGGGAGAGCCGTCAATCCCTCGCTACCCCGAGTGGCGAATATATCGGAAAGCGGCCGATCGAGAGCGGCGATGACCTCGGCGGCACGCCGATAGGCCGCCACCTTGAATCCGTCGGCCTCCTGCTGCGCCAGCAGGTTCGCGTATTCGCGGAGATTTGCCGCGAGAACCTCATTCTCCGGGAGCTGGCCGCCAGGCGACGCCATATCCCGTCTGTCGTCCACTGCCACCATGGCTCGTTGTCCTGTCGGCGGTCACCCTTGCCTTCGTAGGAGGAACTCGCGCCGGCAGGTTTGATGCAGCTCAACGGCATTTCGTCCCGCCGCTACTATCGACAATCCGGCGGGTGAAGCCGATGAAGAGATTGAAGCCCGATGGTCGGCCTATTCGCACCACGAGCCGGATAGGGTACCGGCAGGCACCTTGCACGAGGAAAGATCGATGGGCCTCGAATCGAAATGGATCCTGCTGGTATTGG
>JBIOEK010000616.1:0-1998 GCA_044445925.1 Hyphomicrobiales bacterium | reverse complement strand
CGATGATCTGCCCCTCCTCGAGATTGGCGACGATCTGCGAGCGGCTCTCGGCGCGCGTCTCCTCGAGCACGGTGCGGCGCGAGACCACGATATTGCCGCGGCGCCGGTCCATCTTCAGAATCTGGAACGGTTGCGGCTGGTTCATCAGCGGGCCGACATCGCGCACCGGGCGGATATCGACCTGGCTCCTCGGCAGGAAGGCCATGGCACCGTCGAGATCGACGGTGTAGCCGCCCTTGACCGACGCGAAGATGACGCCCGTGACCTTCTCATTGGCCTCGAAGGCCTTTTCGAGCTTGCCCCAGCTTTCCTCGCGGCGCGCCTTTTCGCGCGAGATTACCGCTTCGCCGAGCGCGTTCTCGATGCGATCGAGATAAACCTCGACCTTGTCGCCGATCTTGAGTCCGCCATCCTTTACGTTGGGCTGGAACTCCTTCAAAGGCACGCGGCCTTCGGTCTTGAGGCCGATATCGATGACGGCGACGTCCTTCTCGATCGCGACGACCGTCCCTTCGATGACGCCTCCCTCGATCGCGTTCGACTGCTGGAATGATTCCTCGAGCAGCGCCGCGAAGTCTTCACGCGCCGGGGCGCGGTCAAAAGCAACTGACATTCTGTCTCCCAAAGAGCCCCTTGAGGCAGCGCCGGCGGGTTAGAGTGGTCGGGCTCCGTTCCGTCGGAATTCGCCGAGCCTGGCTCTTTCAGGGCAGGATTCGGCGAAAGCACCGCTTGCGAGAGCGGGCCGGCGCGGGCCGGCGGGCAGGAGCATGGTTCAAAGCAGCAAGATGAAATGCCTGTCGGGCCGCAGCGGTCTCATCCGCTACGGCCGGGCACGCAAACGCTACATAGCAATGGCCGCGCTCAAGAGCAATACTGCCAAGGGAACGTAACTTGGGACGCGTTCGGGAGGGCTTGCCGCAACAGGCTGGCTCGCGGAATGATCGGAAGGCCATGACGATGAAGCTCCAAGGGAAGCTCCAAGAGAAGCTCCAAGGGAAGCTCGCAGGCAAGACGGCTTTGATCACCGGCTCGACCGACGGCGTCGGACGGGTGGTCGCCAAGCGCCTGGCGGCGCAAGGGGCGCGCATTCTCGTGCATGGCCGCGATCTCGAGCGCGGACGCGCCCTAATCGCTGAGATCCACGCCGCGGGGAATGGCGATGCGGATTTCCTGCAAGCCGATTTCGCCTCGCTCGCCGAGGTGAGGAAATTGGCACAGGCTGTCGCCGCGAGCGAAGCGCGCCTCGACATCCTCATCAACAATGCCGGCATCGGTTCCGGCGGCGCCGCGGCGCAGCGGGCGACGAGCGCAGACGGTTTCGAGCTGCGCTTTGCCGTCAATTATTTGGCAGGCTTCCTGCTCACCCGTCTTCTCCTGCCCAAGATCTTGGGCTCGACGCCGGCGCGCATCGTCAACGTCGCCTCGCTCGGCCAGGCGCCGCTCGATTTCGAGGATGTGATGATCACCAGCGGCTATTCGGGCTCGAGGGCCTATTCGCAGAGCAAGCTGTCGCAAATCATGTTCACCATCGATCTCGCCGAGGAGCTCGCCGGCAAGAGCGTGAGCGTGAACGCGCTGCACCCGGCGACCTATATGAACACCACCATGGTGCGCCAGGCCGGCACCACGCCGATCAGCACGGTCGAGGAGGGGGCGGACGCCATCATGAACCTCGTCCTGTCGCCTGCGCTCGAGGGGCGGGGCGGCCTGTTCTTCGATCGGCTGAGGGAAGTCCGTGCGAACGCCCAGGCCTATGACGCTGCGGCGCGCGCCAGGCTCAGGGAGTTGAGCCATCGCCTAACAGGGCTCGAGGCGACGGCCGGGGAGTGAAGTAGGGGCCCGCACAGGCCGGTCGGGTCTGCTCGGAGACGTTCGCGATTTTGCCGTTGCAGATGCGGATCTTCAGGCTCATGCGGGCGAGTGTGCCTTGGAACCGATAATGGCAAGAGCTGCGGCGAGCGCGGCCTCGGCGTCGAGCTTCGTCGTGTCGAGGAGGAT
>JBIOEK010000615.1:0-2009 GCA_044445925.1 Hyphomicrobiales bacterium | reverse complement strand
TACATCACCCCCGTCTACTACGTTTACATCGAGCGCGCACGCATGTGGCTGGCCACACGCAAGGGGAAGCCGGCGCTCCAGCCGTCCGAGGCGCACGCATCTGGCGCCGAGTCGCCGATCTCGATGCCGGCCGAGCGCACCCGCGGATAGCTTTCGCCACTTCGTGAGCGCGGGCGGCTGTCACGCCAACCGCCCGAGCAGTTCCGCGACACTCAATCCTGTTACTGGATCGCGCATGTCCGGCGCGAGTTCCGCGAGCGGCTCGAGCACGAACCGTCGCTCGCGGAAGCGCGGATGCGGGACGATGAGAGCGGGCTGGTCGACAACGGCAGGGCCCAGCAGGATGAGGTCGAGATCCAGCGTCCGCGCCGCGTTCGGGAACGGACGCTCGCGTCCTCGTTCCTGCTCGATCGCCAGGAGCGCGTCGAGCAGCTCACCGGGCGACAGCGCGGTCTGTCCGATCGCGACCGCATTGAGATAGAGCGATTGAGGCCCAGGTGCGCCCACCGGGACCGTCTCTCGAATCTGGGACACGCGAAGGTCGCTGAGGATTGTCTGCAGGCGGGCGACGCCGTGGTCCAGGTGCGCGAAGCGGTCGCCCACGTTGCTTCCGAGGGCCACTGCCGCCATGGCGAGGCTCACTTACCCAATCACCCCATGACTCAATGACCCAATGACCCAATGACCCAATTCACGGTCTTCGCTCACTCGATCCAGCGCGAAGGGAGAACCTCTCCGTGCGACGGTCCGAGCGAGGCCCCGCGACGGCCGAGAAGGTCCGTGCGCCCGGCCAAGGCCTGATCGAAGAAGCGCTTGGCCTCCAGGACCTCGCCGAGCACCAGGCGCAGCATCTTGGCGTGGCGGGCGTTGGTCATGGCCTCGACACGCGGGCGCCAGCGCTCCACGAACGCCTGGGCGTCACGGGCATCTTCGTCGAGGACGTGGCGCGCCGCTTCGGCCTTCTTCCCCGACGCCGGACGGGACGCGTCGGCCTGTTCGGCAACGGCGCCGCCGAGCTCGCGAATCGCCTTCTCGAGCCATGAGAGCTGCGTCTCCTCGCGGTTGATGATGTACTGGTAGGTGTTGTTGACGTCGTACTGCCCGATGAGACGCGCGCCCGCCTGGTGCCGAAGCAGCATCTGCAACTTCTCGCCGTAGAACTCCTGAAGCACCGGAAGGATGTCGGTCACGAGTTCTGCTTTTCCTTGCACGTGATGCAGACACGCGTCCACGGAATCGCGTTGAGACGCGCTGGAGCGATGGGCTCGCCGCAGTCCCGGCAGACGCCGTACGTGCCCTTCTCGAGGCGCCCGAGCGCCTCCTCGATGGCCTGCAGAATCTTGGCGTCGGTCTGTTTGAGCTTCAGCTGAATATGGACTTCGTTGTTACCGCTGGCCTGGTCCGCCATGTCGCCCTGGCGGGTGTTGTTCTCCATCGACGCCTGGAGCGGCTTGATGCCGCCGCTGCCCAGGATTTCGCTCCGCTTCCTCAGGAGCGCGTCCTTGTATGTCTGCTCTTCCATGTGGCTCCCCGTACGCGTCTAGCAACTGTCCATCATAGCATCCTCAGCGAATGAAGATGTAGCGCCCGAGAAAGAGGACCGCGAACACGTAAATGAGCGGGTGCACTTCCCTGCCGCGGCCCGATGCCGCCTTCAGCACCGTGTATGAGAGCACACCGAACGCCACGCCCTCGGTGATGCTCGCCGACAGGGGCATCAGGATGATTGTGAGGAACGCGGGGATGGCCTCGGTCGGATCGTCCCACTCGATGTGCCGCAAGCCGCCCGTCATCATCGTGCCCACCAGGATCAGCGGCGCCGCGATGATCGGGTAGAGCGTGGTGCCGCCCGAGGTCACACCGCCGCCGATCGACTTCACCAGCGGATAAAAGAACAGCGAGAGGAGGAACAGCGCCGCCGTCGCCACGCTGGCCAAACCCGTGCGCCCGCCGACCGCGACGCCTGCCCCGCTTTCGATGTACGCGGTCACCGTGGACGTACCGAGCAG
>JBIOEK010000614.1:0-2018 GCA_044445925.1 Hyphomicrobiales bacterium | reverse complement strand
TCGAGGAAGCGCGCCTTGGGATGCTTGGGATCGAGCCCCAGCGCCTTGGCGATAGCCTCGGCCGCCTCGCTCGTCACCACGCCGCCGGAAGCAGCGATTCGAGCCTCGGCGAGGTTGGCCAGGCGATCGGGGGTCTCCCCCAGGAGCCGCACCGCCTCCGACCTCGCGCGCAGCGCATCCTCGTAGCGACCGAGGCGCAGATAGGCCGGGGCGACCGCCTCATAGCCCTTGCCGTCGTCGGGATGGGCGGCGAGATGAGCCTCGACCTGGCCGATCAGCGTCGCGAGGTCGAGCGAGGCCGGATCTTCGGGCGTATTTATGAGGAAAGGGCGCGCCGGCAGGCTGGGCGAGCCCAGCAACGCATAGACCGGCAGGACCAGGGCGGGCAAGCCGATGAGCGCCACGAGCGCGACCGCGCGCCGCCGCTTGCGCGCCAAGCGCCCCCCATCGCCTTCCTGACCCTGCGCCTGAGTCAGGGCCTCATCGCGCTCGGCCGCGCGCAACAGGATGCGGGCAGCCTCGTTGCGGGCAGCCTCGGCGCTCGCCTCGTCGAGCAACCCGCGCTCGCGGTCGCGTTCGATCTCGGCGAGCCGCAGCCGGTGCAGGTCGAGTGTCGAAGCGCCCGTCCTAGCCTTGAGCCTCGTACCACGCGCCAAAGGCAGGAGGATAGCGAGCATCGCGGCAACGAGCATCGCAGCGAATATCAGATGCAGGACCATGGCCCTATCTAAACCAGGATGGCTTCGGGTTGAATCGGCACGGGACTCCACCTTGTTGTTTCGACGCAAAATCCTATCCGAAAAGTGGGCTCACTTCTCGGCATTCGGCCAGAGCTTGTTCCAGTTCGTTCGAATTGGACTGGATCAGGCGCTAGCTCATTGCTTTCGATGCCTTTTCTGCAGCGAACCAGAGGCCGCTTCGCCGCAAGAATGCTTTAGGGGTCTCTTGTGGCGGCAAGAGGACCGACGAGCAAGACGGCCTGGCGGCTGCTTTGGTCTTGCTTTTCGGGCGTGCGGGCGCGAGCGCATTGTTCTATGTCAAAGGCCGGCATTGCCGCCTTGCCGCAACCTCGAGGAGAATCTGGATGCAACATGGCGGCTCGAGCTTGACGGCACTCGGCGCGGCGGCGCACCGCGCGGCCCATCAAATCCTCGACATGCCGAGGATTTTCGAGGACGAGCTCGCCTTGCCGATCCTCGGCAAACAGGGCGAGGCCATGTTGCGGGAGCGCCTCGACGAGCCTGCGCGGCTCTCGGGGCTGCGCGCGCTCATCGCGGTCAGGAGCCGCATCGCGCGCGATCGGCTCGGGGCGGCGATCGAGCGGGGCGTCAGCCAATATGTCGTCCTCGGCGCCGGCCTCGACACCTCGGCCTATCGGGATCCGGCTCGAAGACTTCGCGTCTTCGAGGTCGATCATCCGGCGACCCAAAGCTGGAAACGCGCAAGGCTCGACGCCGCGGGGATCGCCGGAGCTCTCATGCCGAGCTATGTGCCGGTCGATTTCGAGCGAAAGAGCTTGCGGACGGCATTGGAAGAGGCAGGCTTCAGCTTCGGAGAGCCGGCCTTCTTCGCCTGGCTCGGCGTCCTCCCTTATCTCGAGCGCAGGGCAATCGATGAGACGCTCCACCTGATCGGCAAGGCGCCCGCCGAAGGCATGGAGATCGTCTTCGACTATGCGGAGCCTCCTTCGACTTTGAGCGAGACGCGCCGCAGCGGTTTCGAGCGCATGGCGCAGCGCGTCGCCGCCATCGGCGAGCCCTGGCGCAGCTTCTTCGCCGCGGCCGAGATGCAGGCCGAACTGGAGGCTTCCGGCTTCCGCGAGATCGAAGATCTCGACGCCAAGGCGCTCACGCAGCGCTATTGCGGCTCGCGCGAGGACGGGCTCGCCGTCTCCCCTCCCGCACGCGTGGTATGGGCGCGGAGCGGCGAGTAGCGAATGGCGAGTGGCGAATGGCGAATAATCCAATTGGGGAATGGCTTTAGTCAACTACTCGCCACTCGCCACTCGCCATTCGCTC
>JBIOEK010000613.1:0-2024 GCA_044445925.1 Hyphomicrobiales bacterium | reverse complement strand
TGCGGCGAGCGACGACCGGGATGAGCTTCTTGCCGAGCCGAAAGCTTTCCTCGATCTCCCAGGCGCAGACCGAGGAGGATACCGAGTCCGGGCTGACCACGAAGACCACGGTGTCGCAGGCGGCGATCAAGCCGGCGAGCCGCTCCTGCCAGAGCTCTCCCGGCGCAATGTCGGTCCTGTCGAGATAGCCCTCAAGCCGCGCGTGGCGAGCGCTCCGGTCAACATTTCGGCCGCCTCGACGTCCTTGCGCGAATAGGAGACGACGACCTTGGCGCGGTCGCCTTCGCCCCACGAGCTTGCGTCGCCGGCCATGGGTGGGTTCGCCTGATCCCCGAGGATTCGAGCCTCCACCGATCATGAGTTCGCGACAGCCGCACCATCTCATATTCCCCGCCCGCCCGAGAACTTCGCCGCGGAGGGGCACTGGGAACGTACGCGCTCGGGATTTACGCCCTCACCCGCAGGGCAACGAATTGGGTTCGCGCCGCGTCCTTATCTCGCATCTTCTTTTTAGGGCTTCCGAATTTCCTCTTTTAGCTCAAAACTTCAGCGGATGCGCTCCATCGCCCGTGAGCTCGCGCGCGATCTCGACGAACAGGAGCACATTTACTATCAGGCCTGCGACCGCGAGGGCCACGCCGAGGGGAAGCCTTCGCCCCGTCGCGCCCAGCCACAAGGAAGGCGCGACCAAGGCAAGGAAGACGAGGCCGAACGGGACAATCGCCACGAGCTCGAAGCCGTCGCCCCTAGGATTGGCGTTCACGAGAATCAGGCGGAAAGTGTAAAGCCAATAGACCGTCTGGGCGCCTGCAAGGGCAATTGCGAAATGGCGAAGAAGCCTTGCAATTCGTGACCCCGCATCTGAGGGCTTGCCTCCCATCGAGGCGGTCACGCCATGAAGGCTTGGTAGGCCTCCACCATGTCGTCCACCGCCGCGCCGTAGATGCGTTCGCCATGCTCGGGCGTGGAGAGCGACGGATCAGAGCCGATCCGGCCGTCCGGATAGCGCCGCCTGTAATCGAAGCAATCATGGAAGGGCTCGCCCGGCGGCGCGACCTTGGGCGACATCTGCGCCTGCTTGATCGCCTCCCTATGGTAGAATTGCGACAGCGACACTTCCGCGGCCGTCGCATGCGAGCCGTTGACGCCGGGATAGAGCTCGTCGCCGAGCGAGCGCGCCCGGCTGCCGGCCCACATCACCATGCGGCAGCGCACTGGCGAAGCCTTCCCGTCCGCGCGCAGCGAGAGATCGGCATAGATCTCGTCGAAGGCGGCCGTCATCGTGGCGACATTGCCGCCATGCCCGTTGATGAAGAAGAAGCGCTCGAAGCCGTGCCGCACCAGCGAACGGACGATATCCCCCACCATGGCGATCATGGTCGAGGGCCGCAGCGTGACCGAGCCGGCAAAGCCCAGATGATGCTGCGACATGCCATAGGCGAGCGTCGGCCCGACCATGGCGCCGATCTTGTCGCCCACGCCCTTGGCCACGAACTCGGCATCGAGATGGTCGGTGCCGATCAGCCCGTTCGGGCCGTGCTGCTCGGTCGAGCCGACCGGGATGATGATGCCGCGGGAAGCGCGCAGATATTCCTCGACTTCCTGCCAGGTGGAGAGCGCGAGCTGCATGACGTTATGGCCCCACGCTCACGCCGCCGAAAGGCTGGCCGCCCAGGAAATGCAGCTTGAAGCCGCTGACGCTCTTGCGCATCGGCACGGAGGCCTTCACATCCGCGAACAGCACGCCCGCGGCCTCCTCGTGGAACACCTGCTGCGCCGTGATGTAGAGCTTCGAGCGCTCGCCGATATCGGTGACCAGATTGGCCTTGATCACGGCATCGGAATAGGCCCGGTTGCACCAATGGCTGGAATTGCCGCCGGTCTTCATCGCCTCGCAGGTGAAGCGGAGCAGCTGCTCGCTCGGGTCCGGATAGTCCCAGGTGCCGCCGAGCATCACGACGTCGCCCTCGCCCTGGCGGGCGCGCTTGAGATACTCGCCCCATTCATAGGTCACGATATTGGCC
>JBIOEK010000612.1:0-2029 GCA_044445925.1 Hyphomicrobiales bacterium | reverse complement strand
TCATGCTTGCCGAAGGGCGTGTGCGCCCAGCCGACGACGCAGGCTGTCATGGCAGATCTCCTCGCATTCCCACATAGGAGCTTGTGCACATGTCGTGCATCCGAAGCGCAAAGGCAATCCTGGCGCGGCGCGGCAGCGATGCGTCCGCAGGGGAGGCGCGCTGGCCGGATCGACAGGGCGAAGCAGCGCCTGGCGCCTGAAGCATGTCTGCTCTTGGCACAGGTACGCTTGCGCTCAGCCGAAAGGCGTCACCCGCCGCATCGTCAGGTTGAAGCGCCCGCCTTCAGCGAGCAAGGTCGAGGTGCCGGAGAGCACGCGATCGATGCCGTGAAAGGCGAGGCGCGCCGGGCCGCCGAACATGAAGGCATCGCCGCTATGCAGCTTGAGCGAACGCGTCGGGCCATTGCGGGTCGTGGCGCCGAAGCGGAAGACCGCGCTGTCGCCAAGCGAGAGCGAGACGACGGGCGCGGCGAATTCCTGCTCGTCACGGTCCTGATGCAGGCCGAGCCGCGTGCCCGCGGCGTAATGGTTGACGAGGCAGGCCTGCGGCTCGAACGCCAGACCTGAGAGCTCGCGCCAGGCGCCGAGCAGCGCCTCCGGGATCTTCGGCCAGGATTCGCCGGTTTCCGGATGGGTCGGCTGGTAGCGATAGCCCTCGATGTCCGATACCCAGCCGAGCGGCCCGCAATTCGTCATGCGCACCGAGAACGCCTTGCCCGAGCGCGGCATGCGCGGATGGTAGAGCGGCGCCGCGGCGATGACCCTGCGGATATCGGCGAGCAGAGAGCCTTGCGCGGCGGCGTCAAGATAGGACGGGTAGTAGACGGCGCCGGGCGCGATTTCGATCTTTTGCGGCAACATCCTGATTGCCTCCCCGAGGCGGCGCGCCCGGACGACGCCTACGCCCCGGCCGCAAGCTTCGGCATGACCTCGCGCACGAAGAGGTCGACCGAGCATCGCGATGCCTCATAGGGGAGATCGCCGAAAGCGAAGCGGCAGAGCATGTAGTTGATCCCGGCCGAGGCGATCTGCTCTTGCATCTTGTCGCGCACCATCTCCGGCGTGCCGATCAGGGCAAGGCCGGCGCGCACGAAATCGTCGAGATTCACCGGCAGAGCGTTGGGCGGCTTGGTGTCGAACTTGTCCCAAAGCAGCATGAAGCTCCTGTACCATTTCTCATAGGCGGGCCGGCCGATCTTCATGGCTTCGGCCTCGCTCTCTGCGATAATGATATGTCGCGCCATGCCCATGAAGGGAAGCTCGGCCTGTTTCCCACGCAACCTGTCCCATTCCTTGCGATAGCGATCGGTGATGGCGCGCGCCCGCGATGCCGCGACATTGGTCACGAAGCTCACGCGATTCTCGGCCAGCCAGCGCGTGCTCTCGGGGCTCGAGGTGCCGCACCATAGGGGCGGATGCGGCTTTTGCACCGGCATCATCTCGATCGGCACCTCGTCGAAGCGGAAATGCTCGCCATGGAAGGTGAGCGTCGTCGCCGACAAGGCCTTGAGGATGATGGCGCTCGCTTCCCGATAGAGCGCCTGGGCCATTTCGGGCGCGACGCCATAATAGGCGAGCTCATGCGGCGAGATGCCTCGGCCGATGCCGAGCTCGAGGCGGCCGCCGCTCATCTGGTCGAGCATGCAGATTTCCTCGGCGAGCCGCAGCGGATGATAGAGCGAGAGGGTGTGGACGAGCGCCCCGAAGCGCAAACGGGTCGTCCTCTGCGCGACGGCGGCGAGGAACACGCTCGGCGAGGGGGCCATGCCGAGCGGCGTCGCATGGTGCTCGGCGAGATGATAGGCGTGGAAGCCGCCTGCGTCATAGGCTTCAATCAGCTGCAGCCTCTCCTCATATTGCCGGGTCAAGGCAACACTGCCTTGATCCATATGGTCGAAGACGCCGAACTTCATCCCTTGAGCACCTGTTTCTCGCGCACCAGCGTGTCCTCGCCGAGGCGATAGAGAATCGGCTCGCCGGTCGCGAGCTCGAGCGAGGGAATGGTCTTCGGGGTCAGATGATCGAGCAC
>JBIOEK010000611.1:0-2056 GCA_044445925.1 Hyphomicrobiales bacterium | reverse complement strand
TTGGCGAGCCGCAGGATCTGGCCCGGATGCACGAGCCCCTCCCGCGCATAGAGCTCATGCGTCTCTCGGACATCCCCGAGATAGCGATCGAGCGCCTCCCGGTCGATCGCGACGGGCGAGATGCCGAGCGCGCGCCCGACCGCGAGCGAGGCGAGGTCAGCCTTCGGACGCTCCGAGGCGGGCGCGGCCTCAGGCAGCGCATCGCGGCTGGGCGGTGGCTGCGACGCGCCGGCAAGCCAGGCGCGTGCGGTCGCGCAGACAAGGCCGTCGCTCTCGAGGCGAAGCGCGAGGCCGTCCGCATCCTCCTGCGCCGCGACCGTCGCCATGCGGCCGTCATAGACGGGCTTGTGAAACCGGCACTCCATGCCGCCGCGCTCCAGAAAGGCCCGGCCGAAGCGTTCGACCGGCAGATGCGCCATATAGGCATAGACCTCGACCCCGGGGACAAGCCCGCCATGAAAGCCGAAGCGGCGGGCGACGCCGTCGTCATGAATGCGGTTCTCGGAGGCCGACGCCGTGTTGAAGGCCTCGACGGCGTAGGTCGCCATCTTGCTTGAATCCATGGCCGGGCTCCTCCCGACGCGAATGTGGACGGCTAAGCCAAGGGATGCAATGCGCTGTCGGGCGCCGTGCAGATCGCGGCAGTTGAGCATGGTTCCGTCGCGGGCCCATAAGCTGTAGGAGACGACGCCAGCAAGAAGCGAGGACGTCTCCGATGAAAACCTACCGCATTGCCGCGATCGGAGGCGACGGCATCGGCCCCGAGGTCATCGCGGCCGGGCTCGAGGTTCTGCAGGCTTCGGCCGAACGCGATGGCGGCTTCAGCTTCGCTGTCTCGGAATTCGATTGGGGCTCCGAATTTTACCGGCGAACCGGATTGATGATGCCGGAGGGCGGCGTCGCAACCTTGCGCTCCTTCGACGCCATCTATTTCGGCGCGGTCGGGGCTCAGGACGTGCCCGACCATGTGACGCTCTGGGGGCTTCGCCTCGCCATCTGCCAGGGCCTCGACCAATATGCCAATCTGCGCCCCATCCGCATCCTGCCGGGCATCGAAGGCCCCTTGCGCAGCGTGACGGCGAAGGATCTCGACTGGGCGATCGTGCGCGAGAATTCCGAAGGAGAATATGCGGGCCAGGGCGGGCGCTCGCATCGAGGCCTGCCCGAGGAGGTGGCGACCGAAGTCTCGATCTTCACGCGCGTGGGCGTCGAACGCATCATGCGCTTCGCCTTCAGGCTCGCCAGGTCACGCCCGCGCAAGCTCCTGACCGTGGTCACGAAGTCGAACGCGCAGCGTCACGGCATGGTGCTGTGGGACGAGATCGCGGCCGAGGTCGCGGCCGAGTTTCAAGACGTCGCGACCGACAAGATGCTGGTCGACGCCATGACGATGCGCATGGTCTTGAGGCCGCAGACGCTCGACACCATCGTCGCCACCAATCTGCATGCGGATATCCTCTCCGATCTCGCCGCGGCGCTTGCCGGATCGCTCGGCATCGCGCCGACCGCCAACCTCAATCCCGAGCGCAAATTCCCTTCGATGTTCGAGCCGATCCACGGCTCGGCCTTCGACATCGCCGGCAAGGGGATCGCCAACCCGATCGGCACCTTCTGGACCGGCGCCATGCTGCTAGAGCATCTCGGCGAAGGGAATGCGGCGAAGCGGCTGATGCGCGCCGTCGAACGCGCCACCTCGGACAAGGCGCTGCATACGCCCGATCTCGGCGGGCGGGCGACCACGAAGCAGGTGACCGAAGCGGTGATCGCGGCGCTCGCGGGGGATAATCTCTGAGAGCCTGACCCGAAATTCACGAAGGCTTTCGCATTTCCCGTCTTTGCGAGGAGGCGGGAACCGCGATCCCGCTACGCAGCTTCTGCCGACGAAGCAATCTAGACTACAGAACCCACTTTGCTTCCTGGATTGCTCTGATGTCCTGCGTCAAGGGGCGAGGACGTGGCGTAGCGGCCCTGGGTCACGCGGTAGCTCCGGGTTTGGTGTTGGATGATTGTGCAACGGTAGGGGCGAAGCCTGGAGACGTCGGTGATCGTGCTCTGA
>JBIOEK010000610.1:0-2064 GCA_044445925.1 Hyphomicrobiales bacterium | reverse complement strand
CTCGAGCAGGCAGGCGAGCCGCGCCGCGCGCCGGCGCTCGCTCCTCGGACGCGCCGCATCGTCGATCCCTTCGGCCGCGACCGTGAGAAGGCGGTCAACCTCGGCGACCGACAGGATCTTCGGCAGGGGGCGGCCGCGCTTGGGCCCGGTGATCATCGCGGCGGGGTCGTCGCCGCGCCGACCGTCGGTCAAGAGGAAGCGATGGAACTGCCGCAAGGCCGAGAGCCGTCTCGCGGCCGAGGAGGCCTTGAAGCCGCGCTTGGCGAGCTCGGCCAGGAAGCCTCTGAGATCGGCGCTCGTCGCGGTCGATTCGTCCCTGCCGTGCGGCCGCAGGAATTCCAGATAGTTCTCGAGATCGCTCCCATAGGCGATGAGCGAATTTTGCGCGGCCCCGCGCTCGGTTGCCAGCATGGCGAGGAAGGCGGCGACCGGCTCCGAGCTCATGGCTTCGGCTTCGGCAGCGGCACACTGACCGTGATCATGCGGTTCTCCGGCTCGACGAATGTGACGAGCGCGATCATGGCGCCGAAAATCAGGCAGCCGATGACGACGAGGGTGGCCAGGAGCTTGAGAAGTGTCGGCATCTCACCTCAACCGCGCCGCGCCTGCATCCGTGGACAGAACCCATCCTTCGGCGAACGATGTCATCTGCGGCCCATCCGCGCTCGAAATTGTGGCCATCGCAAGGGGTGGCGACGGCAGCCAGGGCATTTGATGCGCAAGATCATGAATTTTCCAACAAAAGGCGAACGCCGCGAGCCTATGCACCATGGCGTCCCGAGCATCGGCACCATGCTTCGTCCCGCGCAAGGCGGCTCTCCAGGCCGGGTTGCTTGGACCATAGGCAATCCGCCGAGGCAACCGAAGCTGTGACAGCGGGGGCGAGCTTTGTTACAATGCAATTTCGAAATCAGACCGCCTGCCCGTAGCAGCGAGCCGCAGCGGGTCAGGAGACGTAAGAGTGACGAGCGAGAGCGACATCGACGAGGAAACCCGATGCGGCGCTTCAGGCCCTGAGCTCGATCGCCCCGATGGGGAAGCGGAGATCGAGGCTCTAGGCGCGGCCCTCGGGCGGCGCGTCATTGCGCTCGTCGGCATGATGGGATCGGGCAAGACCTCGATCGGCAAGCGTCTCGCGGCGAAGCTCGGCCTGCCCTTCGTCGACTCGGACGCCGAGATCGAGATGGCCGCCGGCATGACCATCTCGGAAATCTTCGATCGGCATGGCGAGCCCTATTTTCGCGACGGGGAGCGCAGGGTGATCGCCCGCCTCCTCGGCGAAGGCCCGTGCGTGCTGGCGACGGGCGGGGGGGCCTTCATGGATGCACGCACCAGGGAGGCGATCGCCAAGGCGGGAATCTCCGTCTGGCTCAGGGCCGATCACGCGACCCTGACGCAACGTATCATGCGGCGCAACAACCGCCCCTTGATGCGCACTACCGATCCCGCGCTCCAGGTCGAGCGCCTGCTGGCGCTGCGCGAGCCCATCTACGCGCAGGCCGACCTCACCGTGGATTCGAGCGATCGGCCCCATGGCGAGGTGGTCGGCGCGCTCATCCGCTCCTTGCTGGCGCATCTGCGCCTGAGCCTCGCTTCGCCGGCCGCCCCGTGAACGACCGATCGCCTTCCCCGATGCCGGGCGACGCCGCCGGCGGAGCCGCTGCCGCGAGCCTGAGCGTGCATGTCGAACTCGGCTCGCGCGGCTACGACATCCGCATCGGCACGGGCCTCCTCGCGGAGGCGGGCTCGCTGATCGCAGGGCTCGGGCGGGTCAAGGCCGCCGCCATCGTCGCCGATGCCAATACCGCGGAGCTTTACGCCGATCGGCTCGCCACCGACCTCGCGGCCGCCGGCCTCAGGGTCGTCGTGGTCGGCATCGCGCCCGGCGAGGCCTCCAAGTCCTTTTGCGTATTCGAGCAGGTCTGCGAAGCGATCATCGCCGCCAAGATCGGGCGCGACGATTTGGTGGTCGCGCTCGGCGGCGGCGTCGTCGGCGATCTCGCGGGCTTCGCGGCGGCGAGCGTCAGGCGCGGCCTGCGGCTGGTGCAGGTGCCGACGACCCTG
>JBIOEK010000609.1:0-2082 GCA_044445925.1 Hyphomicrobiales bacterium | reverse complement strand
GGCCTCGTCGGCGACGTCCCCAAGCTCATGCGCGGCGAGGCGTTGTGAAGAACCTCACGTCAGCGGAATGCCCGACACGTGGGTGCGGAACGGCTCGCGCTGCTCAATGTCCGCGTACCAGCGATCGAGATGGGGCAGTGCCGGGCGGTCGGGCACGAGGTCGCGGAAGCGGCGCGCCATCACGCCGACCGGAATATCGCCGATCGAGAACGCATCGCCGGCCGCAAACCGGTGCTTGGCGAGATGCGCGTCCCACATCCGCATCACGCCGCCGGTCTTCGTCTGCGAAGCCTTGATGGCGGCGTGATCGCGTTTCTCCGGCGGCGTGCGGATGAGGCCCCAGAAAGTGTCATGAAACGTCGGGGCGACCACGGTCAATTGCCAGTCCATCCATTGGCTGGCCAGCGCCCGCCCCCGCGCATCGGCCGGCTCGAGCGTTCCGGCGCCATGCTTGCCGGCGAGATAACGCACGATCGAATTCGACTCCCAAAGCAAAAAACCGTCGTCTTCCTCGAGGGTCGGCACGAGCCCATTCGGATTCATGGCCAGATAGGCCGGCTCTTTGTTCTTGCCGAACGGACCGCCGATATCGATACGCTCGTGCGCGAGCTTGAGCTCGCCTATCGCCCACATGACTTTCTGCACGTTCGACGACGTCTTGCGGCCCCAGATCTTGAGCATCGAATCCCTCCCTGACGGCTGTTGGTCATTGTCATTATCCGCGCGTGCGGACAAGGCCCGGCGGCCGACGTCCAAGCTCAATCCAATCGGCGCGCTTCCTCGGGCAGCATGATCGGAATGCCGTCGCGGATCGGATAGGCGAGCTTGGCGGAGCGCGAGATCAGCTCCTGCTTGACGGCGTCGTATTCCAACGGGCCTTTGCTCAGCGGGCAGACGAGGATTTCCAAGAGTTTCGGATCGATGCGATTAGTGGGGGGCTCAGAGCTCATGACGGGTTCCGCTGTTGATGGTGTCGCCGCTGCATAGCACGCCGGCCTGGCTCACTGCAGCGGTGTTTCGCCGGACGTACGGCTCTTGGCGAGCTCGATCTCGGTGACCGCCACGAGAATCTCGGCTCGGGTCTTGAGGTCGGGGGCCTCTAGCAAAGCCTGCTTCTCGGCCGCGCCGTAGGGGGACATCATCGCCAGCGCATTGACCAGGGCCTCGTTCGGCGCATTCTCGATGCCTTCCCAGTCGGCCTTCAAATCGTTGGCGCTGAGGAAATGTGACAACGCCCGTAACAGGGTCGGCCGATCGACCGCATCCTCGCCCTTGCGCGCGACGAAGTCGTCCGCGTAGGGCGCATAGGTGACGCGGCATTGGCGATAGAGGGTCGCGACGCTGAGCTCCTCCTCAACGCGGAAGCGGACGATCCCGGTGAGCTGGACGAGGTAACGGCCGTCGCCGGTCTCGGCCAACTGGGTGATGCGGCCGACGCATCCGATCTTGAACAGAGTGGGTCTGTCCTCGCGCCCCGGATGCGCGATGTCCGGCTGAATCATGCCGATCAAGCGGTGCTCGGCGCGCAGCGCATCATCGATCATCGCCAGGTAGCGCGGCTCGAAAATATTGAGCGGCATCTGCCCGCGCGGCAACAGCAGTGCGCCAGGCAACGGAAACACGGGGATCACCTCGGGCAGGTCGCCCGGTCCGCGATATTCCGCGTTCATTGGCATCATCGCTCTCCCGGTCCGCCGGCGGCGGACGAGCGGATCAGCTCACGCGAAGAGAATGGACGACAGCCGTTTACGTCCCGCAACGGTGGCCTCGTCGGTCGGCCCCCAGGCATCGAACAGCTGCACGAGCTGCTTGCGCGCGCCGTCGTCATTCCATTTGCGGTCACGCCTGACGATTTCGATCAGGTGATCGAGGGCTTCGAGGCGGCGCCCTTTGCCGTTCAGCGCCAGTGCCAGGTCAAACCGGGCCTGATGGTCGAGCGGGTTGGCGCTGACCTTCTGCTCGAGCTCGGCGATCGGGCCGAGCGACTTTGCCTGCTCGGCGACTTCGAGCGCGGCCCGGGCGGCGGCCACGGGAGCCTCGTTGCGCTTGGCCTCGGGGACCATGGCGAGCGTCTGCTTGGCC
>JBIOEK010000608.1:0-2093 GCA_044445925.1 Hyphomicrobiales bacterium | reverse complement strand
GACATACACCTCGCGCTCG
The DNA here is from genome assembly GCA_044445925.1 of Hyphomicrobiales bacterium. GTDB lineage: Bacteria > Pseudomonadota > Alphaproteobacteria > Rhizobiales > Beijerinckiaceae > GAS188. Next base: position 2,074 of record JBIOEK010000608.1, on the reverse strand, counting down.
AGGAGAAGCTGGCCAAGTTCAAGGGCACGGAGGCGGCGCTGACGTTCCAGTCCGGCTTCACGGTGAACGTGGCCTGCTGCCAGAGCCTGATGAGCTCCGACAAGGACCTGCTCATCTCCGACGAACTCAACCACGCGTCCATCATCGACGGCGGCCGGCTCTCCAAGGCCGAGCGCAAGATCTACCCGCACAAGGACATGAAGGCCCTCGAGGCGATTCTCGCGAGCCCCGAGGCGAAAGCGGCCCGAAGGAAGATGATCGTCACCGACGGGGTATTCTCGATGGACGGCGACCTCGCCCCGCTGCCGGCGATCGTCGCTCTGGCGGAGAAGTACGGCGCGTTCGTCATGGTCGACGACGCCCACGCGAGCGGGGTCATGGGGAAGAACGGAAGGGGAACCCCGTCGCATTTCGGATTATCCGACAAGGTCGAGATCCAGATCGGCACGCTGTCGAAGGCCGTCGGGGCCGTCGGCGGCTACGTGGCCGGCGAGCGGCGCCTGATCGACTATCTCACTTCCGTCGCGCGGCCCTTCACGTTCTCGAGCTCCCTGCCGCCCTCGGTCGTGGCCAGTTGCTCGGCCGCCGTCGACGTGATGCTGGACGAGCCCGAGCGCATCGCCAAGCTGTGGGACAACGCCCGCCATTTCAAGGAAGGCCTCAAGAAGCTCGGCTTCGACACGGGGGCGAGCGAGACTCCCATCACGCCTGTGCTCATCGGCGATACGAAAAAAGCCCAGGCCTTCTCCGCCCGCCTGTTCGAGGAGGGGGTCTTCGCGCTGGCGATCTGCTTCCCGATCGTGGGCCGAGGCAAGGACCGCCTGCGCACCATCGTCAGCTCCGGCCATACCGCGAAGGACCTCGACTTCGCCCTCGAAAAGTTCGGCAAGGTCGGCCGCGAGCTCGGCCTGATCTGACGTTGGGCCTTGACTCCCGGGGGTCTCCGGCGTATAATACTTTCAGTAAATACTGAAAGTTCGGAGGCTCTCGGATGGACGGGTTGGCGTCGTCGAAAGAGCGGTTCGTCTCGTCCTGGGGCGACATGGCGTCGCGCTGGGGCATCAACAAGACGATGGCCCGCCTCCACGCCTACCTGATGGCCTCCGAGCACCCGGTTTCGACCGAGGAGGTCATGGAGAAGCTCTCCATCAGCCGGGGCAACGCCAACATGAACCTGCGCGCCCTCGTGGATTGGGGGCTGATCAAGCGGGTCTCGGTGGGCAGCGAGCGCCGGGAGTACTTCGAGAGCGAGAAGGACGTCTGGAACATGTGCTGCCGCATCGCCCGGGAGCGCAAGAAGCGCGAGATCGAGCCGGTGCTCTCCGCGCTCCAGGAGTGCCTGCGCGACGCGGGGACGGGCAAGGAGGGGGCGGCCTTCCGCAAGAAGCTGACCGACCTCCAGGAGCTCGTGCTGCTGCTCGATTTCACGCTCGGAAAGCTCGCCGAGCAGGAGAAGAACGCCGTCATGCCCAAGGTCTTGATGCTCATCAAGGCAATGGGGCGTCCGGCGTAGTATAATCATGGCCCTCATGCCGATTTCGCTGCTGAAAGTCGAGGATTCGCTGGCCCGGGTGCGTACCGGGCTCGAGTCCCGCGCGCGGCGGATCGAGGGCCGGGTGGGCCAGGAGCTGGCCGCCCACATCTCCCGCCCCGGCAAGATGCTCCGCTCCCGCTTCGCGCTCCTGCTGGCCGGCGCTTTGGGGGTCGATCAGGAAAAGGCCGAGGGCGTCTCCCGCGCGATGGAGCTCGTGCACAACGCCAGCCTGCTCCACGACGACTGCGTCGACGAGGCCGACCTGCGCCGCGGCCACCCGACGCCCAACAAGATCTTCGGGACCACCACTGGACTTTTATTGGGCGACCTGGCCTTCGCGCAGGGCCTGGAAGAGGCCATCGACATCTCCCCGAACGCCCCCAAGCTGCTCGTGACGACGGTCCGCGAGATGACGGTCGGCGAGCTCCAGGAGGAGTTCCTCAAGGGCTCGCTCGAGATCGACGAGAAGGCGTATATGGGAGTCGCCAGCCGCAAAACGGGGGCGCTCTTTGAGTGGGCTGGCGCGGTGCTCTCCGAGCT
>JBIOEK010000607.1:0-2113 GCA_044445925.1 Hyphomicrobiales bacterium | reverse complement strand
TCTACACCAAGACCAAGACGGTCACCTCGCGCTGGCCGACCGGCGTCAAGGAAGGCGCCGAGTTCGTGATCCCGACCATGGGGTGAGGCCGCTATTACTTCTACCGTGGAACGGGAGAAGGAATAGCGCAGCGAGGCGGATGAGGGAGGGTTCCGCTTGGCATTAACGCCCCTCATCCGCCTCCCCCCGGCCCCCAAGCCATGCATCGCCGGCTCGAAATCTCGAAACCGGGGGCACATCAACGGGAGAGCCTTGCTTCGCGCGCGGTGAGGAGTGGTCTCGGCACCTTCTCCCGCAAGCGGGAGAAGGAACGCGTTCTGTTGTTGCTCTTTCAGCATCGAACCCGATCATTCCTCGAACGGGTTCTTGATCGTGAAGCCGCGTAGCTCCGGGATCTCCTCGCCTTTGCGCAGGCCGATGCCTTTGAATCTCGCGGCGATCTCAGTCCCCAACCCGCCGAATCGCTCCTTCTTGAGGGCTTTGTGCAGGATGTCGCGAAGCTCCGCCTCCACGCTGCATCCATGACGGGCCGCGCTCTGCCGCAGGCGCTCCATCAAGTCGTCTTCGATGTTTCGGATGAGTATCTGGGCCATCGTCATTCCTCTGCCGTCTGGATCGTAGCATGAACCTTGCGCCGAGGTCATCGCTGCGTGCGCTTGCCGCCTTCCCCTTTGCGCTGAATCATCCCATATTGGGCGCATGGCCAAACGCTCAGACACGTCGCGCCCGGCGAAAGCCGGGAAGGACCCCCACGCCATCATCCATACGCGCGCCAAGGCCTCGAAGCCGAAGCTGAGGCCGCTCGACGAGCATCTCGCGGCCCTGCTCAGCCCGGGATTGGCCAAGGGCGAGGGCTTCGGCGAGGCGCCGCAGGCGCGCTTCAAGGCGGCCGACACGGCAGGCGTCGATCCCGAGCTCGCGCAGACGCTGGGTCTCGAGGCGCGAGCGCCGGGCGAGGGGTCGTCCGACCCCGGTGGCACCCCTCACCCGAAGCCCTCGGAAGGCGCCGGCTCGCGCCAGGGGAGAGGCGAGGAAGCCCCCATGCGGAGTGAAGGCAGCACCGGCCCCGGGGACGCGGGTCGCGAGCGCTTCCCCACCATGCCGCCCTCTCCGGATGCCCTGATCGGCGCGCCGGCCACCATGGAGGCCCTGTCGAAGCTGCTCACCGAGGGCGATCCGCGCATCTCCAAGGACCGGCCCTGGATGCCGCATCGCCCGGCGCGGCCCGACAAGACCGAAGGCGGCATCCGCTTCGCCTCGGTCTCGGGCTACGAGCCGGCCGGCGACCAGCCGCAGGCGATCGCCGAGCTGGTCGAGGGCGTCGGCCGTTTCGAGCGCGACCAGGTGCTGCTCGGCGTAACCGGCTCCGGCAAGACCTTCACCATGGCCAAGGTGATCGAGGCGACGCAGCGCCCGGCCTTGATCCTGGCGCCCAACAAGACGCTCGCCGCCCAGCTCTATGGCGAGTTCAAGAGCTTCTTCCCCAATAACGCGGTGGAATACTTCGTCTCCTATTACGATTATTACCAGCCCGAAGCCTATGTGCCGCGCACCGATACCTATATCGAGAAGGAATCCTCCATCAATGAGCAGATCGACCGCATGCGCCATGCGGCGACCCGCGCCCTGATGGAGCGCGACGACGTCATCATCGTCGCCTCCGTCTCCTGCATCTACGGCATCGGCTCGGTCGAGACCTACACGGCCATGACCTTCGGCGTGAAGGTCGGCGACAAGATCGAGCAGCGCCAGTTGATCGCCGATCTCGTGGCCCTGCAATACCGCCGCACCCAGGGCGACTTCGCGCGCGGCTCCTTCCGGGCGCGCGGCGACGTGATCGAGGTCTTTCCGGCCCATTACGAGGACCGTGCCTGGCGCCTCTCGCTGTTCGGCGACGAGGTCGAGAGCATCGTCGAGTTCGACCCGCTCACCGGCCAGAAATCGGCCGATCTCGACTACGTCAAGGTCTATGCCAATTCGCATTACGTGACGCCGCGCCCGACGCTGCTGCAATCGATCAAGGGCATCAAGGAGGAGATGAAGGGCCGGCTCGTCGAACTCTACGCGGGCGGGCGCCTGCTCGAGGCGCAGCGGCTGGAGCAGCGCACGCTGT
>JBIOEK010000606.1:0-2126 GCA_044445925.1 Hyphomicrobiales bacterium | reverse complement strand
GGGCGCAGCCGCCAGCCGGATTGGGCCGCTCGCCACCAGGCTTGCCCGGCGAGCGGGAGATAGAGTTCCTCCGCCTCGTGCGAATGGGCGGGATATTCGATGTCCGGGCCGAGCATGAGGACGCCGCAGGCGATCGCGTCGCTGACGAAGGCGCCGCGCTCGCCGATCCATTCGCTCCAGCCGTAATTGTCGAGGAAGCCGTCGGCGGGAGGAGCGCGGCGGTAATTCGGGTTTTGCGTCCAGGCCAGGGACGCAAGAAGCGCCTCGAGCGGAGGAGCGAGCGGGGCCGCCGCTCCGCCGACGGCGCCGCGCAGGGCTCCGGCGAGAAAGCGGCATACGGGCAATGGCTTGCGCGCGCCTCCTTCGGCGCGAAGCCTCGTAGCGGTCGACAGGGGGCGCAGCAGGCGCGCGAACTCGGCGAGCTCCCGGATCTCACCTTCATCGCCGGGCGGGGAATTCCCGGCCTCGATCATGTCGATCAGGATCCTCGCCAAACCGGCAACGGCTGCGGCGACATCCCCGGCAGTCTGCTTCGTCATCGGCTGTCCTCGAGCCCCTTGACCATGGCGCTCACGATGCGGGCCACCTGATCGAGGAGAACGCTCATCGGCATCACGGCGAGCTTCTCCTCGAGGCCGAGGAGCACGAGGCCATGCACGGCCGAGAATAGCGAACGCGCCAGCAGCGCCCGGTCGGCAACCGACATGGCCGGCATCAGCGGCTCGAGCAGCGCCTCGACCTTGTCGAACAGCCTCGCCTGATCCGCTATCAGCCATTCCGGCACGCTCTTGCCTTCCGGCAGGCGATGCTCGAACAAGGCCCGCCAGCTCGCCCGGTTGGCGAAGGCGAAGTCGAGATAGGCGAGCGCGAGATCGACGAGGCCCCTGCGCACCGTCTCGAGCTTGCTGGAGCCCCCTCCTCCGGCGGCGGCGAGGATCGGCAAGAGATGCGCGTCGAGGCGCGCGAGCGTCCGGGCGCTCACCGCAAGGATGAGCGCGTCGAGGTCGGGAAAGACGTTGTAGATCGCTCCGAGCGCGCAGCCCGCGGCCTCTGCCAGAGGGCGCGCCTTCACGCCGGAGAGCCCATGCGTCTCGATCAGATGCTCGGCGGCATCGATCAGCTTCTGCCGCAGCTCGGCACGGCGCAACTCCGAAGCGGATGATCGGGTTTGGCCGGCATTTGCCAAGGAATGGGCTGGATTCGCGGAATGATCTTCGAGCGAGGGCGAATCCAGGGTCGAAAAAGGCTCTTGAACATTGTTCATGGATCGGTTACCAAGAGGGCATGAACAAAGTTCATATGACCTTGCAACCCTCCCGGCAACCCCCCGGGGCAAGCAGGCTATGCGGTGCCCTGCCTTGTCCTTCGCCGCGAATCGGTGACATTTGCGGCGTTGCCCATCGTTCAGAGGTGGCTTCCATGATCGGTTCGCTCATCAGATCACGCCGCTTCGCGCCGATGCTGGCTTGCCAGTTTTTCGCGGCGCTCGGCGACAATCTCCTCAAGAACGCCCTGGCGCTCCTCGTCCTCTTCGAACTGGGAGAGGAGCGTGGAGGCTCCGTGGTGACGCTCGCGGGCGCAGTCTTCATCCTGCCCTCCTTCGTCTTGTCGGCGCTCGGCGGGCAGCTCGCGGACCGCTTCGACAAGGCGAGCGTCGCCCAGAAGGTCAAGCTCGCCGAGCTCGCCGCAACCCTGATCGCCGCGGGCGGCGTCGTGGCGCATTCGATCCCTCTCATGTTCGCGGCGGTCTTTCTGTTCGGCGTGCTCGCTGCCCTGTTCGGACCGGTGAAATACGGCATCCTGCCTGACCAGCTGCGCGAGGGCGAGCTCACGGCCGGCAATGCGCTCATCGAGGCCGCCACCTTCCTGGCGATCCTCATCGGCACGATCGGAGGCAGCCTTGCCTCGAAGGAGCTCCATGGCGCCTTCGCGCAGGCGAATTTCGTGGTGGCCGCCCTGATGGTCGCGATTTCGCTCGCCTCATGGCTGTCTGCCCTGCTGATCAGCCCGACCGGCTCGGCCGCCCCGACTCTGGCAATCGACCGGAACCCTGTGGTCTCGACCATCGCGCTGATCTCGAGCCTGCGCGGCGAGCGCCGACTATGGATCGGGGCGCAGATCGTCGC
>JBIOEK010000605.1:0-2139 GCA_044445925.1 Hyphomicrobiales bacterium | reverse complement strand
GCGAGAGCAAGAGCTTGCGGTCCGAATCTATCTGCATGCCGGAAGGCTATTCGCCCGCTCTCCGCGCATCAATCGATCGCCGCCGTTGTCCCCAATCGGCGTCGGCCGTGGGACGTTGTCCGTCGGCCGGTAAGACACCTGACGCGAACGCGGCGGTGGCTAGCCGCAATCCGTCTCGTCCGCCACCTCCGTTACCGGCGGACCGTCGTCATGCCCTCGCTTGGTCATTGCGAATTTCGAGGAACCGCGCCGACCATCGCTCCGGCAGGCCGATACGGAGAGTTCCGGCAGCGGGCCGTTCCAGGCGCGTCGGGCGATGCGTCGGGAAGAGAGCCTCGACCGTGCCGTTCTTGCCGAGGAGCGAGCCAAGGGAGAGATCGATGCTCTCCTCCGCCGTATCGAGCCGATAAACGCTGAGGAAGGCGTGGTCGCCGATGGCATTCCTCATGCCGACGGCGAGCCAGCTTTCCGTCTCGTAGAGATGGCGGAACGGTGTCGGCCAGAACGGGACCATCTCGGAGGTGAAGCCGCGGACGCAGCTCTTCCAGAGGTTGGTCGCCTGACGGACGAGTCCTTTCTGCGCCGCGGTCAGCTGGTCGATCCGGCCCGAGAGATGCCAGCGGGCAAGCATCGGGGAGACGAGGTTCATGCAAACCGCCTCGTCATCCTGGCCGCCAAGCGGGAAGCTCCAGACACACATCTGCTCGGGCAGGCCGGCCGCAAGGGTCCCCGCCATGATGCTCGGATAGCGGCGATAGTCTTCCTGGTCCGACGTGCTCTGCACATGGGTGCGCGAGAGAAGGCCGTAGTCGAGCCGCATGCCGCCGGAAGCGCAATTCTCGATGATGAGGTCGGGATGATCCGCGCGGAGCTCGTCGAGCCATCGGAAGAAGCCGCGATAGCTGGCGATCTGCCCTCCCCCACGGCTTGGCGTCAGCTGGTTGTCGCCGAGGCCGGCATCGGCGTTGTAGTCGAGCTTCAGGTACTTGATGCCGAACTCGCGACGCAGGCGGTCGATGACGCCACGGCAACAGGCGCGAACGTCCGGATTGGCGAAGTTCAGGAACATCCGGTTGTTGCTGCGGACACGAAACCCGTCGGTGCAGATGAACCAGCTGTCGGGCTTGCGGCAGAGCTCGGCCGGCTCGGAGACGCATTCGATCTCCGCCCACAGGCCGGGCTGCATGCCGCGGGCACGGATCCGTTCGCAGATTCCAGCGAGCCCGAGGTCGCCGAAGCGGTCGGGACTTGCCGTCCAGTCTCCCAAGACTTGTGGCTGCTCACGAAGGTCGAACCAGCCCGCATCGATCACGTAGTATTCGGCGCCGGCCTCCGCGGCCGTGTCGATCATCGGCAGGGTGTTTTCGAGGAGCGGATTGGCCTTGAGGCAGAGGAGATAGTCGTTGAAGATGAGGGGCTTGTCGCGATCCGCCGGCCCTTTGACCATGCAGGCAGCGCGGCGATAGCGCGTCAGCGTCGCGATGGCTTCCTCGAAGCCGCCGTGCACGCAACCGAAGCCGACCGGTGCCGCGGCGTAGCCTTCGCCGGGCTCCAGCGTCACCGCCCAGTCGCCGTGGCGGAGGCTCGGCAGACCGGCGGCGACGTAAAAGGCGTGTCCGGCGCGCGAGACCTCCGCCTGCCAGCTGCCGGAATGCTCGATCTGCCAGAACCAGGAGAGGCCGCTATCGCGATCCTCGAGCACGCCCATGGGCAGGTGATTGGCGGAGGTCCAGGTGCCGATGTTCCGCCAGACGGCTGCGCCGAGAGGATCGGTATAGGACGGCCGCGTGTCCGGCAGGCGCACGGTCGGCGAGCGCGTATCGGCGATGCCGAGCTCCGACGGCTTCCTGGTGCTCCACTGCGCCTCGCCGATCCAGCAATTGCTGGCCGAGTGAATGACCGTCGTCTCGCCCCAGCGCGTATTTTCAGGCCGTCCCAGCCCGGGCAGGCAGATCAGGAACTGCTCGAGCGTCACCGGGGCTCGGCCCTCATTGACGACCTCCGCCGTCACACGCAAGGCGCCGTCGGTGTCAAACGCCTGATACCGCAAGGTGGCCACGAGCCTTGTCTCCGGATCGCGCAGCCGCAGGCAGAGCGCGCCAGTCGCGCCGTCGCCCGCCTGTTCGACCGCCTCGACCT
>JBIOEK010000604.1:0-2158 GCA_044445925.1 Hyphomicrobiales bacterium | reverse complement strand
GTCTTGCGGGGATTGAGCGAGCCATAAGGGTCCTGGAAGACCATCTGGACGCGGCGGTTGAAATCGCGCCGCCCTTCGCCGGCGAGCGCCAGCGCATCTTCGCCGTCATAGAGGATCTGCCCCGCATCGGGCTCCTGGAGCCGTACGAGGCAGCGCGCCAGGGTCGACTTGCCGCAGCCCGATTCGCCGACGATGGCCAGCGTCTCCCCGCGCCTCACGGCGAGATCGATGCCGTTGAGAGCGCGAAGGATCGGGGCCTCGCGCCAAGTAAGCGCGGCGAGGAGGCTGCGCCCTTGCGGGAAGCTCTTGGTCAAGCTGCGGATCTCGATGAGCGGCGAGGTCATTCGAGACCTTTGTAGACGTCCGGAGAGGCATGATCTTGCGATCCCTCGGCAGCACGCGATTGCGCCAGCACGACATCGCGCCGCAGGCAGGCCGAGACATGATCAGGCGTGACGGGGATCGGATCGAGCCGGCCGGTCCGGCAGGCGGGCTCGGCGAAGCCGCAACGAGGCGCGAAGCGGCAGCCATCGGGCAGCGCCAGCAGGTCCGGAGGAGCGCCCGGAATATTGGTCAAGGGCTCACGCGGCTTGTGGCTTGCCGGGATCGCGCCGAGAAGCCCCAGCGTATAGGCATGGGCCGGCTGCCTGAATACCTCGGCGACCGGGCCGAGCTCCATGATGCGCCCCCCGTAGAGGACGGCGACGCGGTCGCAGCTCTGCGCCACGACCGAGAGGTCATGGGTCACGAGCACGATGCTCATGTCGAGCTCGCGCCGCAGGCGCAGCAACAGCTTGAGGATCTGGTCCTGGATGGTGACGTCGAGCGCCGTCGTCGGCTCGTCGGCAAGCAGAAGCTTCGGGCCGGCGGCGAGCGCGATGGCGATCATCACCCGCTGGCGCATGCCGCCCGAGAATTCGTGAGGATAGGACCTCAGCCTTCGCCCGGCATCGGCGATCCCGACCATGCCGAGAAGCTCGATGGCGCGGGCGCGTGCCGCGCGGCCGTCGAGCCGGAGATGGGTCGAAAGGCTTTCCTCGATCTGCAGGCCGACGGGCAGCACCGGATTGAGCGCCGCCATCGGCTCCTGGAAGATCACGGCGATCTCGCGTCCCCTGATCGGCCGCAGCTCGGCCTCCGAGAGGCTCAAGAGATCCGTGCCGCGCCAATCGATGCGCCCGCCGACCCGGGCAGCCGGCCCGAGCAGGCTCAAGATGGCGCGCAAGGTCACGCTCTTGCCCGATCCCGATTCGCCGACGAGGCCGACCACCTCGCCGACGCCGACCTTGAGATCGACGCCGTCGACCACCGCCACGGGTCCCGAAGCCGTGGCGAAGGTGACGCTGAGCCCGTTTATGCCGAGCAAGGCCTGGCGCGTCATTTCGGGCGCAACCATTCGGCGAGGCTGTCGCCGAGCAGGCTGAAGGAGAGGCCGGCGACGACGATGGCGAAGCCCGGGAAGATCGACATCCACCAGGCCGTCGTCATGAAATTCTTGCCGTCGGCGATCAGCACGCCCCATTCCGCAGTCGGGGGCTGCGCGCCGAGGCCGAGATAGCCGAGGCTCGATCCCAGGAGCACGGCGAGCGACAGGTCGGTCATCCAATAGACGATGGTCGGGGTGATGGCGTTCGGCAGGAGATGCCCGAAGACGACCCGCCTCGTGCCGAAGCCCATGGCGCGCGCCGCCGCGGCGTAGTCGCGCTTGGCCTGAACCATCATCTCGGAGCGCACCAGCCGCGCATAGGGCACCCATCCGACCACGCTCACAGCCACATAGAGATTGAAGAGGCCCGGCCCCAGCACCGCGACGATGGCGATCACCAGGATGAGGAAGGGCACGGTGACGCTGAGATCGACGAGCCGGCCGAACACGGCGTCGGCGAGGCCGCCGCGATAGCCGACGAGGGCGCCGATCATGGTGCCGAACAGCAAGGGAAAGACGGTCGAGAAAATGGCGATCTGCAGATCGATCCTGGCCGCCCAGATGACGCGCGACAACATATCGCGACCGAGATTGTCGGTGCCGAACGGGTGGGCGAGGCTCGGCGGCTTGAGCAGCGCCGCATAGTCGAGATGGTTGGGGTCGTAGGGAGCGACGCTGCCGGGGAACGAGGCGCAGGCGAGGAACGCGAGGAGCAGGAGCGCGCCCGCAAGC
>JBIOEK010000603.1:0-2177 GCA_044445925.1 Hyphomicrobiales bacterium | reverse complement strand
TTGCTGGACCGAGCGGTGGAGCGAGGCCCGGACGTTCGCATCATTTTCTGGCGCCCTAATCCCGAGAGCAGCGGCTACGGGCGAACATTCTCGGGCTCGCCTGCCGAGCGCGAGACGCTGCGCGCACGCGGCTCGCGCTTTCGCGCCCGCTGGGATCGTGCCCATGGAGCCTATTGCCAGCACCAAAAGAGCTGGCTCGTGGACGCGGGTTCGGCGTCCGAGACCGCATTCGTCGGCGGGATCAATCCGACCCTCTACGCCGTCAGCTCGCCCGGTCACGCGGGAGAGGGCCAATTCCACGATGTCTATGTCGAGGTGGCGGGCCCGTCGGCCACCGACGTGCACCACAACTTCGTCCAGAGGTGGAACGAAGCCAGCGAGCGCATGGAGGATGATGGCGTCTGGGGCCATGACGGCGACGACGCCCTGGCCCCGCCGGGGCGCCTCTCCGGCGCGAAGGGCGAAAGCCTGGTGCAGATCCAGCGCACCGTGCATGCGGGGCGCTATAGCGACGCAAGTCCGAGCCCCGAAGCCCGTCCCTACGAGATCGCCGGTGGAGAGCGATCGATCTTCGAGCAATATCTGCTGGCGATCGACGCTGCCCGCCGCTCGATCTACATCGAGAATCAAGCCATCCCGGTTCCGGCGATCGCCGTCAGCCTCGAGGAAGCCTTGAAGCGAGGCGTCGATGTCGTCATCCTCGCTCCGGCAGATCCCGACGGCTACGTGCGCGCGGCCCGCCGCGATTGCGAACGCAGCGACCTGTTCGATCGGATGGCGCAGCTCGGCCGCTACGAGAACTTCGCGCTCGCAGGCATTGCGGCGCGAAATGCGCGGGGCGATCGCCACAACGTCTACGTCCACTCCAAGCTCATGCTGATCGATGACGCCTGGGCGACGATCGGCTCGTGCAATCTCCACGCATTTTCGCTCTTCGGAAGCACCGAGATGAACGCCTCGTTCTGGGATCCGAAAATCGTGCAGGCGCTGCGCTGCGAGCTCTTCGTCGAACATCTGGGGCAAGACACTTCTCACCTGGATGATCGCGCGGCGCTCTGCCTCTACCGCGAGGTCGCGCGAGAGAACCGCTCGAGACGGGACGCCGGCGATGGCGACTGGCGGGGCCTTGCATTCAGCTTGGACCCCGCGACCTATGGCGAATAGCCGCCGCGCTTCCCCTTGCCGAATTCGGGATGTCTCCGGGCAAGCCGTCTTGCGCCGATCCGCGCTCGGCACGAGGCCCTCGAGAGTCGAGATCCGGGATGCGAATTAGGGCCGCAATGCCGGTCGATCCGCTTCCCGGGTTGCCGGGCCACCTGGCGCCTGATAATCGCCTTCGACAGCTCACCTCCGGGAGATGCCTTGATGTCCGTCGACGCCGCGACCGTGAAACGTGTGGCTCACCTCGCCCGCATCGCGCTGCCCGAGGGAGAGGTCGAGCGCATGCAAGGCGAGATCAACGCCATCCTCGGCTTCGTCGAGGACTTGTCGAAGGTGAATATCGAGGGCGTCGAGCCGATGACCTCGGTGACGCCGATGCGCCTCAAGCAACGCGAGGACGGCGTGACCGATGGCGGCATCGCCGACCCGATCCTCGCCAATGCGCCGATGAGCGATGACCATTTCTTCGTGGTGCCGAAGGTGGTGGAATAGCGTGGGGACGCCTGCTCCGCGGCGATCCCGCGAGCAGAAACCGGGCATATGGGTTGGCGAAACCTGCGCCCAACTCGATGCCTTTTTCGCCCGACCATCACGAAAGATGAAGCAGCCGTGACCGAGCTTACCGATCTCACCCTGGCCGAAGCCCGAGACGGGCTGAGGGCGAAGCGCTTCTCAGCGACCGAGTTGACGAAGGCGCATGTCTCGGCGGTCGAGCAGGCGCGCCTCCTCAACGCCTATGTGCTGGAGACGCCCGAGCAGGCGCTCGCCAAGGCCGCCGAGAGCGATGCGCATCTCGCGCGCGGGGAGGCGAGGGCGCTCGAAGGCTTGCCGCTCGGGATCAAGGATCTGTTCTGCACCAAGGGCGTGCGCACCACGGCGGGCTCGAATATCCTCGAAGGTTTCACGCCCGGCTATGAATCGAGCGTCACCAGCCAGCTATGGCGGGATGGAGCGCTGATGCTCGGCAAGCTCAACTGCGACGAGTTCGCCATGGGCTCGTCGAACGAGACCTCGGC
>JBIOEK010000602.1:0-2179 GCA_044445925.1 Hyphomicrobiales bacterium | reverse complement strand
GCTGCTGCCTGCCACCCGGGCAAGGGCGAGGCGCCGGCGCTGGCCGGCGGAGAGGAGGCGGGCGGGAATCCGGGCGAGCGCCGCGATGCCGAAGGCCTCGAGGCCCCGTTCGACCGCGCCGGCGCCGCACCAGAAGCGCAAATTCTCCGCCACGGTCAAAGCCGGCTTCACCGCGTCGAGATGGCCGAGGAAGGCAAGCCGCCGGCGATGGCGCTCGGGTTCTGGCGCGATCGGCCCATCGCCCCAGGAAAACGCGCCTTCGACGGGCTGCAGCAGGCCAGCCATGAGGCGCAGCAGGCTCGATTTGCCGCTCCCGTTGGGTCCGCGCAGCAGGAGCGCGCCGCCCGGCTCCAAGGCGAAATCGAGGCCCTCGAACACCAGCCGCGCGCCGCGCCGGCAAGCAAGCGCCCGGCCGGCGAAGGCGGCGGGCCGGTCCATTTCGGAATCCCCTCCCATCGCGGGCGCCCCTCTCATCGAAGGCGAAGGTAGCCCGGATGATCCGTCGTCACCACCCTGCGATGCATGAGGCGGGGCCCGAAAATATTTGCGCCGCGTCCCGCCGGGATGTGAGCGGGACGCGGCGCGCGAGGTCGGAAGACAAGCCGCTGGGGGTCGCGAGGTGCCGTCTTCCAGTCCCCGACCTTCTTTGGGGGTTTGCAGAGGTCGGCCGGGGCCTCAAGTCAGGACAGGGAGGTTCGCTGACGGGCGAAGACTGGCCGCGCGCTATGGCGGCAATGGGCCGCAATGATGGCGAAATTGTGGTTTTTCCGATGAGCCTGTGCGTTGAACGCCGACGACGATCGTCCCGATCGGAAGCTCCAACCTCTGGTCTATCTCAATCGGCTCGTGAGCTAGGCCGCTTCCCGTACTTCGGGGATGTCCGCGAGGCGTTTGAGGTGTTTCCGCACTTTCCTCAGCGACTTCGCTACTTCATATAGGTCCACTGCGTTCTGGAGGTTCAACCAGAACTGCGGAGTGGTACCCAGCACAAACGCAATGCGGCTTGCACTGTCTGCCGTTATCGCCGCACGACCGTTCACAATGGCGCTCATGTGCTTCCGAGTTAGCCCAGCAGCCTCCGCAAACCGGGCAATCGAGATCTTGCGCGGACGCAGATAAAGCTCCGACAAAATCTCGCCTGGGGACGTCGGACGACGCCTAATTGAATCATGCATCTGCAAGGCCTTCAGTGGGGCAGGCGGCGCTTTCCGTACCAAGAAGGAAGGGCCTAGTGATAGTCGACAAAGTCGATGTCCACGATGTCTCCGGACTCGCCATGCTCGAACCTGAATATGAGACGCCAGTTTCGGCTTATGGTCATAGCGTAGAATCCGGACAAATCGCCATGCAGAATGTGAAAGCCATAGGCGCTTCTCAAGTCGGCTACGCAGGTCGCTGCATTCATTGCGTCAAGCACGAGCTTCATCCGCTTTAGATAACGATCGCCAATTCTCCGACACTTGCCAGTGACAAAAACTTCCTCGACCCCCTTGTGGGCAAAGGAACCTTGTTTGATCGGCATAGGTTCACATCTCCCGATGCTAGAACGTGGTTCATGACGTCTCCTCCCATGATTAGCTGTAACCTATCCGGTTACGTTACCTGTGAGGTTACACATGTCCCCATTGCTGTCAAGCGCATCGTCACCGGCATCAGCTGAGTGAGTGGACTTCAACCGCCTCAATCGGTCGCATCCGCCATGGGAGCCGCTTGCCTCCACACAGGCTTGCCCAAACCTGAAATTGTGGTTTTTCGGATGGTCGGTGCTATCATGAAAACGCCCCCCGAACGCTCGCCAGAGATGGAGCCGCCCGTGACCGCCGCCATGGACAGTCTGAAGACGCGCCGCACGCTGAGCCTGGGCAGCAAGCGCTTCGCCTATTACAGCTTGAAGGCAGCGGAGAAGAAGGGGCTCGGCGATGTTTCGCGCCTGCCCTTCTCCCTCAAGGTGCTGCTGGAAAATCTCCTGCGTAACGAGGATGGGCGCTCGGTCAAGGAGGCCGACATCAAGGCGCTCGCCTGCTGGACCAAGAAGCGCCGGGGCGAGCGCGAGATCGCTTTCCGCCCGGCGCGCGTGCTGATGCAGGATTTTACCGGCGTGCCGGCGGTGGTCGATCTTGCCGCCATGCGCGACGCCATGAAGACGCTCGGCGGCGACCCTAAGAAGATCAATCCGCAT
>JBIOEK010000601.1:0-2180 GCA_044445925.1 Hyphomicrobiales bacterium | reverse complement strand
GCGCACCCGGAAGCGCAGCGTGGCGCGCCGGAACAGCCATTCCATCCCGTAGCCGAGGCCGACGAACAGCGCGAGCAGGCGCAGCATGTGCAGGAGCTCCTGCTGCTTGAACTCGGCGGCCAGCATCTCGGCTGCCACGCCGAAATCGTCGGCGACATTCGGCATCGCGGCAAACAGGGCCGCGAAATGGGCCTGCACCTGCCCCAATCGCGCCAGAACCTCGTTGAGCCCCACGCTTTCGCCATGCGCCGCCGGGACTTCGGACGACGACGCATCGGATCTGACGCCGCCGGCGCCCTTGCGTTGGTCGAGCCAGGCGCGCACCTGGGGATCGCCGAGGAGCTCGAGGAGCTCGCGCACCCTGGGCGGCGGCTCGCCGGAGGCAGCGGCCGGCGCGGGCGGGGGCGAGGCGTCCTTGGCCAGCGACGGCGCGGCCCCAAAGAGGCAAATCCCAAAGAAGCAACCCGCGATGAGGGCGACCAGGATGGCCGTGCGCTGTCGCATTAGGCTTTGAACGCCTTGCTTATGAGGGCGAGCGACATGACCGCGCCCCCGCCGAGCAGCAGCCAATAAGGCGAGGCACACAAGATCGGCGCCTGGCGGCACAGCTCCTCGGCCCAATGGACGCCATGGTCGAGGTTGTGCCCTGCCCAGAAGAACAGGCCGGCGGCGGCCATGAGCAGCAAGCCGATGAGGAACAACATGGCATTCTCCGCCGTCGCGCTCGCCACTATGACAGAAATGTCGCGTGCGTGGAATTGCGGCCCAAGGCGGTCCGCGCTTTGGGGGCTCCGAGCTCGGGTCAATGGGCGCCAAGTGGCAGGGCGAAAACTTGAGTTCCGAGCCCTGTCTCTGCCTGCCGCTCTATCGACAGCGTCCGGCGCTTGGTGTATCGAGCCCGCACAAAATCACAACAGCACGCCGAAAAGCCGGGTCGGCCCTTGCGGACCCATCGGCAAAGGACCACCGTCATGAACATCATCGAGACGCTCGAGCGCGAGCAGATGGCCAAGCTCAGCGCCACGCGCCAAATTCCCGATTTCCAGCCGGGCGACACGCTGCAGGTCAACGTCAAGGTCGTCGAGGGCGAGCGCAGCCGCATCCAGGCCTATGAGGGCGTCTGCATCGCCCGCTCGGGCGCCGGCATCAACGAGAACTTCACCGTCCGCAAGATCTCGTATGGCGAAGGCGTCGAGCGCGTCTTTCCGGTCTTTTCGCCGATGATCGAATCGGTGAAGGTGGTGCGGCGCGGCAAGGTGCGGCGCGCCAAGCTCTATTATCTGCGCGACCGCCGCGGCAAGTCGGCCCGCATCGTCGAGCGCGCCGAGACGGCCGAGGCGAAGACCGCCCGCATCGACGCGAAGGCCGCAAAGAAGAGCGCCAAGGCGGCAGCCGCCAAAGCGGCGGAGTAGCCTCGCCATCCGGGGCGAACGCCATGAAGCAGGCTTGTCGCCTCGCCCTCCCGGAAACGCTTCGCGAGGCCACGCAGCCTTACCCGGCATAAGCGCGCGGGGGCAGCTTCATTGCCCGGCTTGTGCCGAATGATCGTCACGGCGCTGTCCGCATTCACGAGTCAAGGCGCGAGGTGGATCGCGCTCGCCGGCGCCATTCTCGCCTTCGGCACGACGAAGTCGAGCGCCGGCGAGACTTGCTGAATGTCAGGCCCCGGTCGAGCCGTAGCCGCCCGTGCCGCGTGCCGTCGGCGTGAGCGCTGCGGTCTCGCGCGGCACGACGCGCGTCACCTTGGCGACCACGAGCTGGGCGATGCGCAGGCCGCGCCTGATCTCGAATAGGCTGTCGCCGAGATTGACGAGCAGCACCGAGAGCTCGCCGCGATAATCCCGATCGATGGTGCCCGGCGCGTTGAGGACGGTGATGCCGTGCTTCAGGGCGAGGCCCGAACGCGGCCGTACCTGGCCCTCATGGCCCTCGGGCAGCTCGATGACGATACCGCAGGGCACGAGCGCCCGGGCCAGAGGCGCGAGGCTGAGCGGGGCATCGGCCGGAATGGCGGCGACGAGATCGAGCCCGGCCGCGCCCTCGCTCTCGTAGCGCGGCAAGGGCAAGTCCCGCGCATGCGGGAGCCGCAGGATATGCAGCGGCAGTCCCTTGGCGTCGCTCACTTGGGTCCCGCGAGCTTGGGCCCCGCGAGGAAGGCCGCCATGCGCGCGGCGAGGCGG
>JBIOEK010000600.1:0-2181 GCA_044445925.1 Hyphomicrobiales bacterium | reverse complement strand
TTTCAGGCGCGTCGTCGTGCGCGTCATCGAGAACACGGCGGCGCTGCAATCGAACCTGCTCTCCGGCGATATCGACATGGCGCCCGGCGACGCGGCCGGCCTCACCATCGACCAGGTGCTCGAGCTTCAGCGCCGCTATCCCGACCGCTTCACCTACATCTTCAAGCCGAGCCTGACCTATGAGCATATCGATGTGAGCGGGACAAATCCGCTCCTCGCGGATCCGCGCCTACGCCGGGCGCTGCTCTATGCGGCCGATCGCAAGACGATGAGCGAGAAGCTGTTCAACGGCATGCAGCCAGTCGCCGACAGCTTCGTCGTGCCGTTGAACGCGAGCTATTTTCCGGACGTGCCGAAATATCCCTATGACCCGATGAAGGCGAAGGCGCTGCTCGCCGAGGCCGGTTTCGTGCCGGGTCAAGATGGCATTTGCCGCAGCGCCAAGGGCGAGCGCTTGTCGTTCCCGCTTCAGACGACGGCCGGCAACCGCCTGCGCGAATTGCAGGAGGAGGTGCTGCAATCGAATTGGCGGGCGGCCTGCATCGAGGTGACGATCAAGAACGAGCCGGCCCGCACCTTCTTCGGCGAGACCTTGAAGAAGCGCCTCTATACCGGCCTTGCCATGTATGCCTGGATCTCCTCGGTGACGTCCTCGCCGCGCCAAACGCTCGCGAGCGACAGCATTCCGACGCCGGAGAACGGCTTTGCCGGCTCGAACAGCGGGGGCTACTCCAATCCGCGCTTCGACGCCCTCATCGCGCAGTCCGAGACCGAGCTCGATCCGGAGAAACGAAAGCTCGCCTGGGCCGAGATGCAAAGGATATATGCGACCGATCTGCCCGCTTTACCGCTGTTCTTTCGCGCCGATCCACACGTCATCCACGCTGGCTCAAGGGCTACGAGCCGACCGGGCACAACGCCTATGCGCCGCAATGGGCGGAGCTTTGGCGGGCCGAATAAGGGAGACGGGTTGGAGTGCCTTGTGATTCCCATTAAGGCGATATCGCCTAAGGGATCGGCTCTCGAAGTCGCCGTCGGAACAGCGAGGTGGGTGATGCTCGGCTATCGCTTCATCAAGACACAGCCAACGCAATATGTGATCCAGTACCGCAACGGCGAGCCGAGGCGCCAGGGCGCCGGGCTCGCCTTTTGGTATTTCCAGCCGACAACCTCGATCGTCGTCGTGCCGACGGCGAGCGTGAACGAGCCTTTCATCTTCCAGGAGGTCACTTCCGACTTCCAGGAGGTCACGGTTCAGGGGCAGGTCACCTACCGGGTGGCGGATCCGCGCAGCACGGCGACCTTGCTCAACTTCACGCTCGATGCGAAGGGCAAATATGTATCGGAGGACCCCCAGAAGCTCTCCCAGCGGCTGATCGATCAGGTCCAGGTGGCGATGCGCGCGGAAATCCAGGCCTTGTCGCTGAAGCAATCGCTCGCCTCGGGCGAGGCGCTCGTCGGCCGGGTGTCCCAAACGCTCGGCGGACATCCGGCGATCAAGGCGCTCGGCGTCGAGCTGCTCGGGCTTTCGGTGCTCGCGATCAAGCCCAAGCCCGAGACCGCGCGTGCCCTCGAGGCCGAGGCGCGGGAGGCGCTGTTGGGACAGGCCGACGAGGCGACCTACACGCGCCGCAACGCGGCGGTCGAGCAGGAGAGGGCGATCAAGGAGAACGAGCTCGCCACCGAGGTCGCGGTCGAGAACAAGAAGCGCCAGGTGCGCGAGGCGCAGATGGAGGCTGAGCGCTCGGTGCAGGAGCACCGCTTGCGCATCCAGCAGGAGAAGATCACCGGCAAGATCGGTCTCGAGAAGCAGAACAAGGAACTCGTGACGCTCGCAAGTGCCAATGCCCGCGAGGAATTCGATACCAAGGCCTATGGACTCGCCGCCATGATGCGGGCCCTGGCGGGCGCCGATTCGAAGATCCTGCAGGCGCTCGCCTCTATCGGCATGGAGCCCGGACAGCTGATGGCGCTCGCCTTCCGCGATCTCGCCGACAACGCCACGAAGATCGGTCAGCTCAACGTCTCTCCGGACCTCTTGCGCGAGATCTTGCAGAAGAAAGAGACAGAGTGAGTCGTGGAGACCGGGAGCGACCGCAAGATCATCCTGATCGTCCGCGAAACGCGTCTCGACGAGCTGATCGCACGCTTCAACACGGTGCAGCAGGTGCAGTTCTATGT
>JBIOEK010000599.1:0-2192 GCA_044445925.1 Hyphomicrobiales bacterium | reverse complement strand
GTCGAGGTGCCTCGCCGCCGCGGCTCGCTCGGCAAGCTGCTGAGAAGCAAACCGGCCTTGTTCGGCCTCTTCATCGCGACCGTGTGCGTGCTGTGCGCGCTTTTGGCCCAATGGATCATGCCTTATGATCCGATCAAGCCGAACTACACGCTGATCCGCAAGCCTGCCTCCGCCTTGCATTGGTTCGGCACCGACGAGCTGGGTCGCGATATCCTGTCGCGCGTGATCCTCGGGGCCCGCACTTCGCTGTTGGCCGGGCTCGTATCGGCCGGCATCGCGGTCGGCCTCGGCTCCCTGTTCGGCGTGCTCGCCGGCTATGTGGGCGGCGTCGTCGACATGATCATCTCGCGCATCGCCGATGCGCTCCTGGCGACGCCATTCCTGATCGTCGCCATCGTGCTCGCGACCTTCCTGGGACCTAGCCTCGCCAATGCGATGATCGCCATCGGCCTTGCGGCCGCGCCCGTGTTCACGCGGCTCGCCCGCGCCCAGGTGCTCGACATCAAGGCGACCGACTATGTGGAGAGCGCGCGCGCGCTCGGCTTCAGCGATCTGCGCATCGTGGTGCACCATGTTCTGCCGAATATCGCCGCGCCCTTGATCGTGCAGGCGACATTGACCATGGCCCAGGCGATCACCGCGGAGGCTTCGCTTTCCTTCCTGGGTCTCGGCGAGCAACCGCCGATTCCCTCCTGGGGAGCGATGCTCAATTCAGCGAAATCCTACCTTACCCAAGCGCCTGCCATGTCGCTCTGGCCCGGGCTTGCGATCTTCCTGTCGGTGCTGGGCTTCAACCTCGTCGGCGACGCCTTGCGGGATGCGCTCGATCCAAGGCAGGAGTGAAGGGGCGGAAGGCGAGTGGCGAGTGAATGCGCAAGACATCGTGGGAGCGCGAATTCAGCAGCAGCGAGAGGTGCTACAAGGACGAATAGCCGGCGAAACACAGGGAGGTAAGCGTGTCGAAGAACCGCATCCGGAGACGTCGCGGCTGCCATGCGGCCAAGATTGCGCGCGAAGGGCTCGACGCGCCAGCCATCCGCGAATTCCGCGCTCGTCTTGAATCCTGCTGATTCCGCGCGAGCCGTGGGGCCCTTATTGTCGGTGCACGACGTGGCCGTCAGTTTCGGCGGCATCGTGGCGCTCGACGGCGTTACCTTCGATCTCGATCGCGGCTTGATCGTCGGGCTGATCGGTCCGAACGGCGCCGGCAAGACGACGCTCTTCAATTGCCTCAGCCGCCTCTATACGCCAAATTCAGGGGATATCCTGTTCGACGGCACATCTATCCTGATGCGCTCCGCGCATCAGATCGCCGAGCTCGGCATCGGCCGCACCTTTCAGAATCTCGCTTTGTTCCGCAACCTATCCGTCATCGACAATGTGCGCATCGGCGGCCATTGCCGCAGCCGCGGCGACTATCTCAGCGACGCCTTGCACCTGCCCTGGACGCGCCGCGGCGAAGCCTTGCTCGAGGCGAGCTCGCGCGAGATCATCGCCTATCTCGGCCTCGACGAGGTGGCGCTGGCACGGGTCGCCGATCTGCCCTTCGGCACGCAGAAGCGGGTCGAGCTGGCGCGTGCCCTGATCTCCTCGCCGCGGCTGCTCCTGCTCGACGAGCCGGCCTGCGGGCTGAGCCATGGGGAGGTCGAGGCGCTCGGAGCGACCATCCGGCGGATCAGGGACGATCGGGCCGTGACCATCCTGGTCGTCGAGCATCATATGAGCCTCGTCATGTCGATATCCGATCGGGTGGTGGCGCTCAATTTCGGGCGCAAGATCGCCGAAGGACCGCCTCGCCTCGTGCAACAAGATCCAGACGTCATCAGCGCCTATCTGGGGACGGGGCGCGCATGAGCGCGCTCCTCGAGGTCCGCGGCCTCATCGCCTCCTATGGGGCGACCAGGGTGCTGCATGGGCTCGATTTCAACGTGGCCGAGGGCGGCGTGACGACGCTTCTCGGCGGCAATGGCGCCGGCAAGACGACGACCTTGCGGGCGCTATGCGGCATGATCTGGCGGAGCGGCGAGATCAGCATGGCCGGACGCTCGATCGCCCACCTGGCGACCGAGGACATCGCGAGATTGGGTGTCGCCCATGTGCCGGACGGGCGCGTCAATTTGGTGCGGCTGCCCGTCGAGGAAAATCTGCAGCTCGGCGCCATCACGCGCCGCGACCGGGGAGCGGTCGCGGCC
>JBIOEK010000598.1:0-2198 GCA_044445925.1 Hyphomicrobiales bacterium | reverse complement strand
GACCATCGCCGATACGATCGCCGACGAGCATTACGGCGACCGCGCGGCGCTCGCCCACGCCTTCGCGGAGGTTTTGAACGAGGAAGCGCGCGAGCTCGAGGCGCTGGGCGTCGACGTCGTGCAGTTCGATGAGCCAGCCTTCAACGTCTACATGCGCGAGGTGGCCGATTGGGGCATCGCCGCCCTCGAGCGCGCAGCTCTCGGCCTCAAATGCAAGACTGCCGTCCATATCTGCTACGGCTACGGCATCAAGGCCAATATCGACTGGAAGGCGACGCTCGGCGCGCAATGGCGCCAATACGAGGAGACCTTCCCGCTCATCGCCAAGAGCACCATCGACCAGGTTTCGCTCGAATGCCGCAATTCGCGCGTCCCTCTCGATCTGCTCGGACTTCTCAAGGGAAAGGACGTGCTGGTCGGGGCGATCGATGTCGCCTCGAACGCGGTCGAGAGCCCGCAAGAGGTCGCCGCCACGATCCGCGAGGCGCTGGCCTATGTGCCGCCAGAACGGCTCTTTCCCTGCACCAATTGCGGCATGGCGCCGATGCCGCGCGACACGGCCTATGCCAAGCTCGCAGCCCTCGCGGCGGGCGCGGCCCTCATGCGCAAGGCACTGTAGAGCCTGTTCACATTTTCACCCGAAAAACCTGGGTTTTTCAGCGATCGCGGCGCTGATGGCTCAGTTGCGGGATCGGCGTGCCGGGCAGGCCTGGAGAATGCGCGCCTTAACCCTATCAATCTGAAATCTATTGACTTTCAGGGCAAAGCCAGGCTCGCGCCGCGGCGATCGGCCGGCTCGAGAATGTTGAGGAATGTTGATTCTGGACATTGCATGCTCCGATTCCAGTAGCCGGCTATGTAATTGACCGGGACGCTGGACGCGCTTCGCCGCAAGCGTTTCATTGCAAGCCGCGCGGATCGGGGGCAACAGGCGAAATAGGGCCGTGCGAAATCGTTGCCGCGCGACCAGCGCAGGCTCGCAGCCACTGATTCACCGTGTCAAAAACCGTGCCCCGGCTATTAGACCGCCAAGTCAATGGGCCGCGGCACGTCATCTTGAGAGCGCCATGATAATCGAAGCGCGATCGGAACACAACAGGAACGAGGAGCTCGAGTGGAGCTCGAGCGTCGCGATACCTTAGAGCACCTTGCCCGGGTTGAGCACGCCCTGCGGATCGAGGGTGCGCTTGAGCGCCCGCATGAGATCGAGGGCGACCGGGTCCTTGAGCCTCGCGACGAGGTCCCGTTTCAGCTGGCCGACCCCATGCTCGGCCGAGACCGATCCGCCAAGGCGGTCGACCACCTCATAGACGGCTTCGCCGATCTCGTGCCAGCGCGTCAGGAAAGCGGCTTCATCGGCTCCTGGCGCCGGGAAGATGTTGTAATGCACGTTGCCGTCCCCGACATGGCCGAAGCCGAGGATGCGCGCGCCGGGAACGAGCCTCGCCATCGCCGCATCGGCCTCGGCGAGAAAACGCGGGATGCTCGCGACCGGAACGCTGATATCGTGCTTGATCGAGGCCCCTTCGGCTCGTTGCGCGTCGGGGAGCGTCTCGCGGATCCGCCAAAAGGCCTTGGCCTGCTCGAGCGAGATCGCGAGCGCCGCATCGGTGACCTCGCCGGCTTCGATGGCTGCGCCGATGAGCTCCTCGCCGAGGCCCTCGCCCCGCACGCCTGCGAGCAGCGACAGCTCGAGGAGCACGTACCAGGGATGCGGGTCGGCGAGCGGATCGCGCAAGCCCTGCATGCGGCGAAGCGGTATGTCGAGGCCGAAACGCGGAATGAGCTCGAAGGAGGTGAGCGCGGGGCCCGCACCCGCCTTCATGCGGGCGAGGAGGGCGAGCGCGGCCTCAGGCGTCGGGAGACCACAGAAAGCGGTGATGCGCGAGGAGGGCCGCGGATAGAGCTTCAGCACGGCCGCCGTGATCACGCCGAGCGTGCCCTCGGCTCCGATGAACAGGTTCTTGAGGTCGTAGCCCGTATTGTCCTTGCGCAGCTTCGAGAGGCCGTTCATGACGCGCCCATCGGCGAGCGCGACCTCGAGGCCGAGCACGAGATCGCGCGCATTGCCATAGGCCAGCACCGTGACGCCGCCGGCATTGGTCGCGAGATTGCCGCCGATGGTGCAGGAGCCTTCCGAGGCTAGCGAGAGCGGAAAGAGCCGATCGGCGGCCTCGGCGGCTTCCTGCGCCTTCAGG
>JBIOEK010000597.1:0-2219 GCA_044445925.1 Hyphomicrobiales bacterium | reverse complement strand
CGATCGGCAGAGGGAGCGTTGTCGACCCATAGCCTAGTTCGTCATGGCCGGGCCAGTTCCCGAGGGCAGAATTGGCCCGGCTATGAAGAAGTTGGGATGGTTCGTCGGGCCCGCGCCTCACACTGCCCGGCGAATGGCCGGCGCGGCGACGCTCTCGATCATGACGTTGATGCAGGAGGGCTTGCCGCTCGCTAGCGAGCGCTCGATGGCGCCGGGCAAGGCGGCTGCCGTGTCGACGAATTCCCCACGCCCTCCGAGCGCGGCGACCGCCTGGTCGTAGCGTGCCGGCAGGAGCTCGCAGCCATGCATGCGGTCTCGGCCATATTCGCGCAGCTGAATCTGGCTCTCGGCGTTCCAGCGCGCATCGTTGCCGAGCACCGCGACGAAGGGCAGATCGCGCCTTATCGCCGTCTCGAATTCGGCGAGGTGGAAGCCGATCGTGCCGTCTCCGAGGACGGCGAAGACCGGCGCCTTCGGCTCGAGCAGCTTTGCCGAGAGCGCAAAGGGGAGCGAGCAGCCGATCGAGCCGGCGACGCCGTTGATCAGGCGCTTGCGCACGGGCAGCAGGCTCTGGCCCCATTGGGCGAACTCCCCGCCATCGCAGATCAGGCCCGTATCGGGGTTGCGTTCGACGAAGGGGCGAAGCGCCCGGAAGACCTCCGCGGGGTGCAGCCTCGCGCCTTTGGGGGCGGCGAGGCTCGCCCAGGAATCGGGCCGCCCATCGAGCGCGGCGCGAGCCTCGGTGAGCCAGGCCCCGTCCCGTGTCCCGACCGAAGCGGCACGCGCAACGAGCATCTCGGCTGCTGCCCTCGCATCGGCCACGCGGCCGAGCAGCAGAAGCTCGCCCTTCTCCTTCACGGCGCGCGCGATCAGCGCCGCCTCGGGGTCGATCGCGATCAGGCGCACCTCCTCATCGAAGGCCCGCGCCGAGGCCCAGCCGGTCGTGAAGTCGAGCGCCTTGCCGAGCAGCACCAGGAGATCGGCGCGCCGCGCCAGCTCCTGGAAGGCTCCGAGCGTGGCATCGGCCATGCCGCGCGGGCTCTCGAGGATGGCGCAGGGCGCCTTCGCGGCGCGCTCGAGCCTGCCGAGCAGAGGGCGTCCGCCGCAATTCGCGAATTGAGGGCCCGCGATGATGATCGGGCGTGCGGCGGCGGCGATGGCCGCGAGCACGGCGTCTGCATCTTCCCGCGTGAGCGAAGGCCCCCCGGCCGTGCCTCTGCGGTCATCCGGCCAGGCGATCGCCTCGATCTCGACCCGCTCCTCGAGGAGGTCGGAGGGCAGGCTCACATGCACCGGGCCCGGCCGCCCCGAAGCGGCGATCCGCATCGCTTCGCCGATATCGCGCCCGAGCCTTGCCGCCGAGGTCGCCGTCCAGGACGCCTTGGTGACCGGTGCCGCCATCTCGGCCTGCCTCAGCTCCTGGAAGCCTCCGCGCCCGAGCTCCCAGGTCGCCGCATGCCCCGAAAGCAGCACCATGGGCGATTCGGCGCCCTGCGCCGTGAACAGGGCGCCGACGGCGTTGGCATGGCCGGGGCCGCCGGTGACGAGCGCGACGCCGGGCTCGCCTGTGAGGCGCCCGACGGCATCCGCCATATGGACCGCCGCCGCCTCGTGACGCACATGCAGGAGATCGAGCCTGGTCTCGAGCGCGGCATCGAAGATCGACATGATGTGGTTGCCGGAGAGGGTGAAGACGTGCCGGCAGCCGAGGCGCTCGAGCGAGCGGGCAACGATGTCGGCGCCTCGGAGTGTAGCGGTCATGGCCGGTCCATTGGGGAAGGGGCATATCGGGGACGGTATCGCCCGCCACGCTACCCAGCCTCTGCGGTCGAGGCTATTGGATTTTCATGGTCTAACCCGCCCTCGAGCACGATCCTGGCGAGGGAAACGAAGGACCCTTGGGGATATTTCGTAAGATAGGCCTCGAGCATGGACGGATTCTTGGCGTCCTTGACGCTCTCCCAGAAGGCAAGCTCGACCTCCTCCGGCCGCTGCGAATCTCGACAGGCGTAGTCCTGCTAGCCGCCTCCCTGGCCCTCATGCTAAACCGGCGGTGCAAGGAGGGGATCGTCATGGCGAGCATGAACCGAAACCGGCTGCGCGGCGCCGTTCCCGGCCGGGCCTGCCTCGCCCTCGCGGCTGTCGCCTGGCTCGTTCTCGTCGGCGCCGAGGCGCGCGCCGGCGAGGCCTCGGCCGAGCTCGCGCGCAAGCATCTCTAT
>JBIOEK010000596.1:0-2234 GCA_044445925.1 Hyphomicrobiales bacterium | reverse complement strand
GTCAGATAGCCATGCGCTTCGAGGAGGTCGTTGAAGAGCTTCATATTGAGCTCATTGTCCTCGACGATCAGAACTGTTTTGGCCATAGTGTTACACCGTCCCCAGGAGGGTCGTTTGCCCTACCCACCGCCAAGCCTCTTCCCGACGGCGACCGTCTTAACAAACCCGCATTGCCGAAGCTCGAAGTGAACAGCAAAAACTTTAGCAAATCGAGTCGTTTCGCCTTCACCGAGCCTGGCGCGAGGGCAAGAGAGCTCGCGCACGATGCCCTTTTGTACCTCGCGGGAGACCAGGAACAGCTCGGCAAGTTCCTCGCGGAGACCGGATTCGACCCCGCCGATCTGCGCCGCACGGCGCAGGAGCCCGGATTCGCGAGCGCCATGCTTGATTATCTATGTTCGAACGAATCCCTGCTGCTGGCCTTCGCGGCGGCGAAAGGGATCGATCCGTCCGTGCCCGAGACAGCCAGGCAGTATCTCGCCCAGCCTCGTTCGGGCGATCCCTGATTGGGAGATGCGGTATCGGGTCAGGCGCGCCTGAAGCGCAGGACGCGGCAGCGATTGGTGAGCAACCTTATCTCGTCGCCGACCACATGCAGGCAGAGGCGTTGACGCCAAGGGCCGTCGCTGCGCTCCAGCAAAGCCAGATCCGGAGCGATGGCGATGAGGTCGAAGGCAAGGCGCGACGGGCCGGCGCCGCAGAGCAAGCGCACCGTCCCTTCTGCGGAAACGATCTCGAACTCGGCATTTTGTGCCCGGCATGACCATCTGCCCTCCCAATCGGGATCTGATCGAGCTTGCGCCGGCGCCCGACGAAAGCGCCGTCGGACATGGCCGATCTCGGTGAGCAGGTGGTCGCCATCGGCCTCGAGGCGGATCGGCAGCTCGGCCGAGTGGTTCGCGGCAACTCCCGGGGCGACGCTGAAGATGCTTTGCTGCGCGCCCAAAAAGGTCACGGTCCCCGGCTGATGCTCCAGCCAAAGCGGCGCGCCCTCGGCGATGAAGCGGCCGGTCGGCAGGTCCTGCGCGGTCGCCGCCGGCAGGCTGGCGCCGAGCAGCGTCGCCATCAGGGAGAGCGCCATGCGCTGGGCGTCCGTGTCCTCGCGATTGCTCAACACCACGACGCCGGCGCGGCGAGACGGGGAGACGAGGAAATGATTCTTGTAGCCCGACAGCGAGCCGCCATGGCCGAGCACGGCCTCGCCCGCGATCTCGTAGCGGGCAAGTCCGAGACCGTAGCGGGTTGGCCGGCCGTCAGTCAGGCAGCGCTGCGTGCAAAGTCCCTCCAGCAGTCCGGCGGCAGGACCGCGCTCGGCGAGCAGAGCCTGCGCCCAGGTCATGAGATCGAGCGCGGAGCCCGTGAGGCCGCCCGAGGCGGAAAAATAGGACCCATGCCGGCCCCGCCGCCAGCCATCGGAGCTGAGCCAATAGCCGTCGGCGAGGTTTGGAACGGGTTGGGTATCGTCGCTCGGAAAGCCGATCCCGAGGCCGAGCGGTTCGAAGAATGCCTGCCGCAGCAAGGCGCCGTAGGCATGGCCCTTGGCCTCCAGAGCCGCCTGGAGCAAGCGATAGCCGGTGTTCGAATAGGAGATTTCGGTTCCAGGCACGAAATTGAGCGCGTCGAGAGAGGAGGCGAAACGGAGGAGCTCGTCGCGGCCGAGGGTCGTCGACGGCGCCACCCCCAGCTGCCATTGGGCTTCCATGAGATCGGGAAGGCCCCCGGTCATATCGAGGGCTCGCCCGACGGCGACATCGCCGAGCGGCGCGCGGAGATGCAGATGATCGCCGAGGCGATCGTCCAGCCGGATGGCGCCGCCGTGGATCAGCAGGGAGCAGAGGAAGTGCTTGCTGATCGAGGCGTAGCGAAAGACCGTGTCCGCCGAGCAGGGAATGCCGAGTTCGAGATGGGCGAACCCTCCGCTCGCTTGTGCGCGGGGGCGATCCTCGTCGAAGAGCAAGATACAGCCTCCGGGCCCTTGCTCTTGCACCCAGCCCCGGGCGATCTCGCCCGCCCGCTCCGCGGCGCCCTCGAAATCCATCAATCGCCCTCCTGGGCCGCCCCTGAGATGATGCCGAAAATTGCACGATTCTTAAGACAAGCTCATGCGTAAAGCCAAAAAGCTGGGATAGACTAGGGTCTGTCGACATTCATAGGGGTCGTCCCGTGCGCGCCGCAGCACGAAGTGATGCGGTGCAGACACGGGACCCACAGACCGACGGCAATAGGTCCCGGAT
>JBIOEK010000595.1:0-2243 GCA_044445925.1 Hyphomicrobiales bacterium | reverse complement strand
TCTTGGCCCTGAGATCCGTCAGGTACATGAGATGATGGAAGGTGAAGAAGGAGATGCCGAGCGGCAGCGCGAAGCGCGGTTCCGGCAAATCGAGCCCACCCACCGCATTGGCGAGTGCGGCGAAGAAGCCCGCATATTTGAAGACGCCGAGGACCGCGAGATTCGCGGCGATCGCCGCAGGGATCAAGAAAGGAGGCCGCCGCGCCGCGAATATGCGGATGACCATGAAATTCACCAGGATCGATGACGCCATCAGCGGCACGAAGCGCCAATCCCAATAGCCGTAGAAGACGAAGGAGAGCGCGAGCAACGTCTGCAGCCGGCCTCGAGGCCAGAAGCGCTCCGCCAGTGCCTGGATCGCGAGCGCCGCCGGCAGGAATACGAGGAGAAAGGGGAAGGAGTTGAACAGCATGGCCGGCGTGGATGCGCGTCAGCGCCTTGTCGCTGCGGGCATGCGTGCCGCCGGCATCGCATCGCGGAGCCTGCCCGAAAGGTCCGAGTTGCAATATCGCCTCACGATTTCGTCTCCTCCTTGCCGGAGCGCTGCAGCAAACTGCCGGCCACATCCCTGAGCTTGGGGGCGCTCACGGCGACGAATGGCAAGGGCCGGCAGGCCCCGATCGCGGCGAGACCGACGCGCGCGGTGAGAAGGCCGTTCAGCACGCCTTCGCCGAGCTTCGCCGAGAGCCGCGAGGCAATGCCATGGCCGAGCACCTGCTGCACCAGGCTGTCGCCGACCGCCATGCCTCCCGTGATGGCGAGGTGCGAGAGCACCCGTTTTGTCAGCGCCAGAAAGGCGATCACGCCCGGCCGCGAGCCATAGACCTCGGCGACGCGGCGGATCAGCCAGAGCGACTGCCCGGCGACGAACAGCACATCGAAGACGGCGCGCGGCGCGAGCGCGGTGACGATCGAGACGCGCTGCGCCGAGGCGGCGACGAGGCGTTGCGCTTGAGCGTCGAGCGGTGCGATCAGCTCGCGCTCGGCGATGGCGATCCGGTCCTGGGGATCGATCACGTCGCGGTCGAGAGCAGCGAGCAGGCTGCGCGCTCGCGCCGTGTCGGGCCGGCGCGCATAGAGGGCGGCAAGATCGGCGATCAGCGCTGCGGCGCCCGCGACGTCGCGGCTTTGCCGCATGAACGCCGCTCGCTCCTGCAAGGCGAGGATGCGACGTTGACGCAGGATCGTCGCGAGCTCCCGTCCGATCAGGCCTAGAAGGGCGAGCGCCGCGACGAAGGCGAGCGCCGAGGCGAGGCCGCCAAGCCAAGCGTTCTGCGCGAACAGCGAAACGACATAGCCTTCGATGCCGGTGGAGACCGCGATCAAGGCAAGTCCGCCAAGCGCCGAGACCAGGATCGCGCCGAAGTTGAACGGCTTGCGGCGCGGCGCGACTGCCGGGGAGGTTGGCGCCAAGGCCTCCTCGCCCTCGCCCTCGAGCAAGGCTTCGAGCGAAGCGTCGGGCGATATTCCCGCGGCTTTCCGGGAATGAAGGCTATTCGGCGATGGGGCTTGCGCCGTCTCGGCCGGGGAAAGCCGGAAGGCGCGCGGGCGAAACGAGGTCAAGGCTCGATCCCCCCATGTCCGGGCCGCGGGCGGGATGTCGCGGTCTCGCAGGAGGGATCCGAGGCGCACTCCGCCATATCGGGTCTTGGCCACAAGATCACGAGCGTCTCCTCGAATGAAGCCTTCGCAATGGAGGTGTCATTCCCATTTTGTAAAGGTCTCTCATGCGAGGCGGTCGCCGATCAGAAACTCGATGGCACGATCGAGACGAATATGAGGAGCAGCTCGCGCCTTTCCGGATCTATCCTGATCGACGAGTGGGGGCCGGAAGCGCATGAAGCGCAGATCGAGGCCGCCTTGCGCGTCGAGTGCGGCTTTCGGATCGTCAGGCAGGTGGCCCGGATAGATCGCGGCTTCCGCGATGCCGTCGAAGACCTCCCCGCCGATGCTTTCGCCTGCTTCCGGCACGCCGACGACCGCCGGCAGGGTCAGGTTCCCCTCGCGCACCGTCGCCTCGCGGGTCGAGCGCAGCGCCGAGAGCGCCAGCACATGGGTCTTGGCGCCGCTCTCCTTGGCCCGGCGGGAGGCCCGATCGACGAGAAGGCCGAGGATCGCCTGCAGGCGATCATGGCTCGTGTGATGCAGCCGGTCCGCCTTGCTCGCGGCGAACAGGACCCGCTCGATGCGCGGCGCGAACAGCCAGGAGAGCGCCGAGTTGCGCCCGACCCGGAAGGCCGCGA
>JBIOEK010000594.1:0-2253 GCA_044445925.1 Hyphomicrobiales bacterium | reverse complement strand
TCAGCCTCAGACCCATCGGAACAACTCCTCAGCGACACACGGATCTCGGCGATACCGGCGGGCGCGTCGTCCCCGCACGCCGTGTCGCAAAGCCCTTTGGGGTGCGCAAGCCGTGAGGCTGACGCAACCGATGTCAATATGACACATGCCGCGCTTGCTGGCGTCGAACGGCAATTGGCCTATACGGGTGGACAAGGTCATGGGCCGCGCGTCCGGTCAGACTTGGGCTTGAAGTTGGAGCAAGTCGTCGGCGAATGGGCAAGCACGACATATTCGTGTGTTATTCCTCGAAGGACGAGCCGCAAGCTCGCTCCCTGCTCCAGCATTTGGAAGCCCACGGGTTCAAGTGCTGGATTTCGTCGCGCGATGTTCGTCCGGGCCACAATTACCAGGAGTCCATCGTTCAAGCGATCGAGACCTCCAGTGCCATCGTCTTCTTATTTTCGGATTTCTCCAACAAGACGGACGAAGTCAAGAAAGAGCTGTCGCTGGCCAGCAACTTCGAAATCCCGGTCATTCCCCTCAGGCTGACGACGACGAAACCAAACGGCGCCCTGCTCTACGAGTTGTCGACACGGCAGTGGATCGACGCGTTCGAGGATTTCGAGGCCGCCCTCGGCCAAGTGGTCTCGGAGATCGAGGAGACGCTGCTTCTGGAGGCAAGGGCCGAGAGGAATGGCGCCGCGCCCGTGGCCCGCGATTCCGCACCGGCCATCACCCAGGCAGGCCCGATACCCGGCGCTGCGACGTCACGGCAGAGCGCGCTTCGGATGGGCAATGAGGAGCGTGAGGCGATCAGGGCGCAGCTTGCCCGTCATGTCGGCCCGATCGCCAAGCTCCTGGTCGTGCGAGACGCCGCCGATGCGACGAGCCGGGACGAGCTTTGCCAGAAGCTCGCCTTGCATATTCGCGACCCGGCAGATCGCGCCGC
Organism: Hyphomicrobiales bacterium; assembly: GCA_044445925.1. Taxonomy (GTDB): domain Bacteria; phylum Pseudomonadota; class Alphaproteobacteria; order Rhizobiales; family Beijerinckiaceae; genus GAS188. The sequence goes on along the minus strand of JBIOEK010000594.1, from coordinate 1,322 downwards.
ATTTCTGCGCAGGGTCCGGGCCAAGCAGGCGGATGGCGGTTAGGCCTGACGCCAGGCCGAAATGACGCGAGCCACGCCAGCCAGATCAAGGTATGAGCGCGCCTCGGCGAGCCCTTGCCGCTCAAACATGGCGAGCGCCGCCAGCTCTTGCCCGGCGCCGATCTCCAGGAAGACGCGCCCGCCGGCGGCCATGAGGCGTGTGAGATCCCCGACGATCGATCGATAGCTGGCCAAGCCGTCGATCCCGCCATCGAGCGCCAAGAACGGGTCATGATCGCGGACCTCGCGGTCGAGGCCGGCAATTTCGACGGTCGCGACATAGGGAGGGTTCGACACGACGATATCGAAGGAGGACGAAATCGCGCCCGCCCAGTCGCCGGCGATCCACGAGGCGCGCTCCGCGACGCCGAGGCGCCGCGCGTTGCCTTTGGCGGTCATGAGCGCTTGCAAGGACCGGTCGATGCCGAGGGCCGTGGCGCGCGGCAGCTCGGCAAGGAGCGCGATGGCGATGCAGCCGCTCCCCGTCCCGAGGTCGAGGATGCGCCAGGGATGGTCCTTGCCGTGGCTCTCGACGCAATGGCGCAGCACGGCCTCGACCAGCGTCTCGGTCTCGGGCCGCGGCTCGAGCGTCGCCGGCGACAGCGAAAAGGCAAGCCCCCAGAATTCCCGCGTCCCGAGGATGCGCGCCAGCGGTTCCCCGGCCAGGCGGCGCGCCGCAAGCGCGCTGAGCCGGGGCGCCGATTCCCCCAGAGGCTGGTCCGCATGCGCGACGAGGCCTGCCCGGTCGAAGCCGCATGCCGCTTCGATGAGGCAGCGGGCCTCGAGCGCGGCGCTGGGCGAGCCCTGCGCGGCCAGCCGTTTGCGCAGCGATGCCAGGGCGCGATGCGCGGGCTGATTGGCCGCGAAGGCGGGGGCGGGCGCGAGGCTCACGCGGCTGCCTCGGTCATCGCCAGGAGGGCTGCCTGCCGCTCGGTGACGAGGGCGTCGATCAGCTCGTCGAGCGCCACGCCTTGGAGAACCTCGCCGAGCTTGTAGAGGGTGAGGCCGATGCGGTGATCGGTGACCCGGCCTTGCGGGAAATTATAGGTGCGGATGCGCTCGGAACGGTCGCCCGAGCCCACCTGGCTGCGCCGGCTGGCGGCGCGCTCGCTGTCGAGCCGCATGCGCTCCTGGTCGTAGAGCCTGGCGCGCAGGATCGCCATTGCCTTCGCCCGGTTGCGGTGCTGGGAGCGCTCGTCCTGGACGAAGACCACGAAGCCGGTCGGGATATGCGTGATGCGGATGGCCGACTCGGTCTTGTTGACGTGCTGACCGCCCGCCCC